>MENC01000090.1:12121-18782 GCA_001768155.1 Bacteroidetes bacterium GWA2_30_7 | reverse complement strand
TATGCAGTTTCAAGCCTTATGTTTTTTTATTCTTTTGATTTTTTTTTCAACATAATGCTCTTAATATCTTACTCTTAAATCCCGAACTCACGTTAACATAGAGGGTATTAAAGTAATCGAAATTACAAAATCTTTTGTTAAACTTGAATTAATGATTCCAATTAATAATCCCAATGATACTAAATTTAAAGTTACAAATATTGACCTTGATTTTAATTTAAATGGTATTGATTTAGGAAAAGTAAAAGAATTGAAAAATGTTAAAATTCCTGCAAATTCAAACGAAACTCATATTTTTTTGGTCGAAGTTGAGTTTTCTAAAGTACTTGCCGGAAGCCTTAATATACTTGGTTCGATAATGAAAAAAGACAGAGCAAATGTAAAGCTTAAAGGAAAAATTCACGTCAAATCTTTTATTGTAGGAAAAACAATTGAAGTTAATCTTGATAAACCTGTTAAGATGTTTGATTCTGATAATTTTAAGTTGTAATCACAAATTCAAAGATTTATAACATGCTGAAAACATTATTATTAGTGTCTAAAAGACAAACTAAACATAAACATTTAAACCCTTCAACTTTTCAATTATTAAACATTTCTTCTTATTTGAAATACAGACTAGAAACTATACATTTGCATTTTATATTGAACTATTTAGCAAATGTTAATCAAAATACATCCCGATAATCCTAGCGAACGAGAGATTAATAAAATTGTTGATTTATTAAAAAGAGGCGGAATAATAATTTACCCAACCGATACAGTTTATGGACTTGGTTGCGACATAAATAACCCAAAAGCAGTTGAGCAAATTGCTCGTATTAAAGGAATTAAGCTTGAAAAGGCAAATTTTTCTTTTATTTGTTACGATTTAAGCCATCTCTCCGATTTTACTAAACCGCTTAATAACGAGACTTTTAAATTAATGAAAAGGAACTTACCAGGTCCATTTACATTTATATTAGAGGCAAATAATAATGTTCCAAAGTTATTTAAAAGTAAAAAGAAAACCGTTGGTATCAGGATTCCTTCACATAATATTCCACGTCAGATAGTTAATGCTTTAGGAAATCCTATTATGAGTACTTCAATTCACGATACCGACGACATTATTGAATTTACAACCGACCCCGAATTAATTCACGAAAGATATGAAAATCTGGTTGATGCAGTTATAGACGGTGGTTATGGAAACAATGTTCCATCAACTGTAGTTGACTGTACAGGAAATAGATTTGAAATTATCAGACAAGGAATTGGGGAGTTAGAATATTAGTTTATGGAAATAATAAATATTCGAGATTTTAAAATAGATGATTACTCGCAAATTATTGACTTGTGGGAAAAAACTGATTTGGGAAATCCTCAACGTGGAGATAATCTTGAAGTTATACAAAAAACAATTTCAATTGGAGGGAAGTTTTTAGTTCTCGAATTAGAGGATTCAAACCAAATTATTGGAACTTCCTGGCTCACAAATGATGGGCGAAGACTATATCTTCATCATTTTGGTATTCATCCCGATTATCAAGGAAAAAAACTCTCAGTTCCACTTTTACAAGCTTCTTTAGAATATGCAAAAGAAAAAGAACTTCAAATTAAGTTAGAAGTACATAAAAATAACTTTAAAGCATTAAATTTATATAAAAAACATTCTTTCAAATACTTGGGAGATTACGAAGTTTATATTATTAGAGACGTAAATAAGATAGATGTTATAAGATAGATTGTTATATTGTAAATTAAACATTTACACAACAACCCTCAAAGCCCTATTTAAAACCTCAATCTTAATTGGAAAATTTATAATTGACGGTTCGCCATCAATGTGCAAATAAATGTTTTTTAAGTCATTAATTTCTAATTGTTTACAGATATAATTAGTAACAAAACAAGAATTATTAATAGATTTTGTAAAAAGTCTTAATGCTATAACCGGTGCTACAATAATTGAAAATTTTCGCAAAACTACCACATTTATTAATCCATCATCAATACAAGCCTGTGGTGAAATAACTACATTATTTCCAAATTGACTTGAATTTGCAAGACTAACCATAAATGCCTTAGTGTTAATCGTTTTTCCGTCAATTATTAAGTTAAATTCATTTTCTTTATATTTCGAAAATTCATTTAAAACGATTTTTAAATAACTGCTAAATCCACGTTTTCCGAACGATGCAAATTTATGTGCAATTAAACCGTCAAAACCTATTCCGGCAACATTAAAAAAATATTGTTCGTTTATTTTACACGCATCAATATTTTTATAACTTAAATTATTTAGTTTTTTTAAAGCATCTTCGGGTTTCATCGGAATTTTTAAATGCCTAGCCAAACCATTGCCCGAACCTGTTGGAATTATTGCAAGTGCAGTATTTGAATTAATTAAACTACCAGCACCTTCATTTATTGTTCCATCGCCACCAACAAGACAAATTATTTCAAATTCATTTTTTTTTGTTTCACAGATTTCCTTAGCATGTCCAGCATACTGAGTATAAGTTATTTCATGCGAAAAAATCTGTTTATCAAGATATTTCTCAATAAGCAACTCAATCTTTTTTTGCTTTCCAATTCCAGATTTAGGATTTATAACAAATAGTATTCGGTGTTGCTTATTCAACATACATTTTATTTGATATAATATTATTGTTATAAATTTGTATAAATGCTTTTAACTTATTACTCATATCAACAATCTGATTTTGATTTTTCTTTATCAAATTATTCATCAAGTATTTATCTCTTTTATAGTTATACAATGAAATAATTTTTTCACCATCAAAATTCAACACATAATCATTTTCAATAATCTGATAAATTCCATTAAGATAAGTAATATTAAAATGCGCTAAATTTTCATCAAACATATTATCTCCTAAAGAAAAATACGGATGATTATAATTCAAATACGATAAAATAGTTGGCATTATATCAATATGTTGTGCTACAATATTACTCATTCCTATCATTGTTGAATCTCCTGCACAATAAAATGCAATTGGAACAGAATATTTTCCAACGTTATTTACATAATATCTATCGAAAGTTAACGAGGTGTGATCGGCTGTAAAAACAAATAATGTATTTTTAAACCAAGCCTCGTTCTTTGATTTCTCAAAAAACTTTTTAAGAGCAAAATCTGCATATTGAATGCTTTTTAAAATTTCATACTTTCCGCCTTTAAATATGCTGTCATATTTTTCAGGAATTGTATAAGGATGGTGCGATGATAATGTAAACAAACATGCAAAAAACGGCGGTTTAAATGTTGTTAAAACAGACGAAGTATATTGAAGAAATTCTTCATCATAAATTCCCCAATTTCCATCAAAATATTTTTCATTATTAAATTCTGTGCGACCATAATACTTATCAAATTCTGTAGCTTTTGCAAAATAATCGAAACCCATTGTTCCATCAGTACCACCATGAAAAAATGCAGATGTATATTTTTCCTTTCTTAATAAATTTGGCAAACTGTTTAATTTGTTTGAAATATAGGTCGATGTTATATAAGGATTATCCATTAACGATGGTATAGATGTTATAATTGAAGGTAACGCTTCCATAGATTTTTTTCCATTTGCATAAGCATTAGTAAATACAAAACTATGTTCAAATAATGAATCAAGAAATGGGGTGTATGTTTTACCCGAATGATTTAAAAATTTAATATACTCTGAGCCAAAGCTTTCCATAATTATAATAACAACATTTAATGGTTTAAAACTTCCTTCATTGTATCCGTTTTTGATTGGATTTATAAATTCTTTTAAGCTATCTTCTTTGAAGTAATCTTTTTTTACCAAATCCTGCTTATTCATAGTTCTTACAATAGTAAAAGGAGTATTAAGAACTAATGAAATATTATGAGAATTTGCATATTTTGTAGCGTTTATTATACTCAAGGGACGTAACTCAATTCCTCTCCATGCAACAAAAAATAAACTCAGTATGGTTAAACTTATCGTAACTTGAGCTACGATTTTTTTAAATTCAAATTTTTCAAAACTTATTAATTTAAATTTGGGATATATTTTCCACATTATCAACACAGTAATAAACCAAACCAGAACTGTGTACCAATAATCATTTAAAAATACCGGGATTAAATGAATAAAATCATTTCCAGTAGTTATCATGCTAAAAATATCGAAAGTAGAACGTTTATTTGTGAACTTAAAATATTCTGAATCAACAAAATTTGTAAAAAGCAAAATTGAATTAACTCCTAAAAATAGAATTTTTAATAAAATTTGAAATTTCCTATTCGATTGAAAAATTATTGGAAATAAACTCAGAAATATGAATACAAAATTAAAAATTGCTATGCTCGAAATATCAAATCGTAATCCATGCGAAAAAGCTATAAGCAATTCGCTAATATCTTCACTAATAAAATATTGAAAGTTTGCAAAATAGAAATACAATCGACTAATCGTTAACATTATCATCAGGAGTAGAATCCTGTAAGTAAAAACTCTAAGAATATAGAAGTACGTTTTCATTCAGCCACAAACCTAATTGAAAAAAAATGAAAAATAAAAATTTAGATGTTTTTAAAATTAAAATATAAATTATTTCTCATTAATAAGAAAATTAAAAAATAGAATTTGTACTTTTACAGTGTAGCACTTCCAAGTTGAAAGTGAAATTTACAGTGAAAAAACATCCGGCTTTTATTGAAAGAAAATAGTTAATTATCTTTTATAACTTAATATAAATAATTATGAAAATTAAAAAAGTAACAGCATTAGAAATTCTTGACTCCCGTGGCAATCCAACGGTAGAAGTCAGTATAAAATTAGATGATAATACAAAAGCAACTGCAATGGTTCCGAGCGGGGCATCTACCGGCGAACGTGAAGCTTGTGAACTACGTGATGGCGACAAAAAACGTTATGGGGGCAAAGGCGTTTTAAAAGCTGTTGAAAATGTAAATACAATTATTGCAAAAGAAATTGAAACTCAATGTTTTGGTTCACAACGTGAATTAGATTATTTCTTAATAAATCTTGATGGAACACCAAACAAATCGAAACTTGGAGCAAATGCAATACTCGGAGTATCAATGGCTTTTGCTCGTGCACGTTCGTTTAGTTTGAACATACCTTTATATCAGTATTTAGGCGGGGCAAATGCTCACGTTTTACCTGTCCCATGTATGAATGTTATAAATGGTGGCAGCCATGCCGACAATACAGTTGACTTTCAGGAATTTATGATTGCACCACATAATGCACCATCTTTTACAGAAGCAATACGAATGGGTGCTGAAGTTTTCCACTCATTAAAATCTGTTTTGAAATCGAAAGGTTTAAGCACCGGCGTTGGCGATGAAGGTGGTTTTGCACCAAATCTTAAATCTAACGAAGAAGCTGTTGAAATGATACTCGAAGGTATTGTAAAAGCTGGATATAGACCTGGTGACGACGTTAGCATTTGCCTCGACCCTGCAACAAGTGAAATGTGGGAAGAAGGCAAATATAAATTTTTCAAAAGTTCTCAAAAATTAGTTTCAAGCGATGATATGGTTAAACTTTGGGAAAACTGGGTAAGACAGTATCCTATTGTTTCTTTAGAAGATGGTTTAGCTGAAAACGATTGGGAAGGATGGAAAAATATTACTTCAGTACTTGGAAATAAAATCGAAATTGTAGGTGATGATTTATTTTGCACCAATAAAGCTATTGTTGAAAAAGGTATTGAGCAAAAAGTTGCTAACAGCGTATTAATAAAACTTAATCAAATAGGCTCTGTAACCGAAACATTAGAAACAATCGAACTTGCTTATCGAAATAATTATAAATGTTTTGTTTCTCACCGTAGCGGAGAAACTTCAGATAGTTTCATTGCCGACCTCACAGTTGCTGTCAATGCTGGACATTTAAAAACAGGTAGCGGTTGTAGAAGCGAACGAATTGAGAAATTCAATCAATTAATGCGAATTGAAAAACAACTTGGTACAGCTTCTAAATTCGCTGGAATAAAAGCATTTAAAAACAGATAATATAACGTAATCATTTTTAGCAAATGCCCTGTGTATGAAATATGTACACGGGCATTTCTATTTATTTCCTATAAGAAAACTCAAAAAAGCAAAAAATAAAACTCAAATAAATCACAATTCTCAAAATTTCAATCCTGAAACAAGTATAATACTCCCCAAAATTAAAACATAAAACTCCTAAACTAATCAACTAAAATATGATACCAAAATATATCGAACATATTGGAATTGCAGTAAAAAACCTTGAATCGGCAATTATGTATTACGAAAAGGTTTTTGGCATGAAGTGCTATGCAATAGAAGAAGTTACAGAGCAAAAAGTAAAAACAGCTTTCTTTAAAGTTGGTGAAACAAAAATCGAATTACTCGAAACAACCGACCCCGATGGTCCAATAGGAAAATTTATTGAGAAAAAAGGCGAAGGAATCCATCATATAGCTTTTGCAGTTGATAATATTCAAAACTCCTTAAATGCAATTGAAAAAGAAGGCGTTACATTAATCGACAAAACTCCACGAAAAGGTGCAGAAGGACTAGATATTGCATTTTTGCATCCAAAATCAACTTTTGGTGTACTTACAGAAATTTGTGAAAAAAATTAAATCAGTAAGTTCTTTATATACAGAACTATAAATTGTTTCATTG
>MENC01000090.1:11775-12082 GCA_001768155.1 Bacteroidetes bacterium GWA2_30_7 | reverse complement strand
GCATTTGTCTGACAATCTTATTTTTGTGGGTTTTAGTGATTTGGTGATTTTGTGGCTATTTTTCTTTTCTTGACTTTTCGGAGTGCACTTATCAATAGAACAATTTAACAGTTTAACAATTTCTTTAATTCTCACTTAATTTTTGTTCCTGAATATCTCTAACAAGGCAAAGTACTTCATTATCATTCAATCGAGTAATTCGAGCTTCGAACCAACGTAATCCAATTATTGAATTTAATTGATACTCTAATTTTTGCAATTTTGAAGTTTCAATAGCTTTTTCGATACATGATTTATATTCTGTAAG
>MENC01000090.1:9702-11737 GCA_001768155.1 Bacteroidetes bacterium GWA2_30_7 | reverse complement strand
CAATTTTTTCGGCGGGAACTAAATAAACCTTCTCGTTATCAGCCATATAATCTCTATAAACTCCTTCCCTATCAATTATAAATATTAGGTCGGGAATTGCTTGTACTAAGCTTTTATTTCGTTGTTCGCTTTCTCTTAATTCTTTTTCAATTTTTAGTCTATCTGTAATATCTCTCACTACTGCAAATCTGAAATTATACTCTCCCAAAGCAACTATCGACAAGCTGACTTCTGCGTCGAATAATTCACCATTTTTCTTTTTATAGCACCACGAAAAAGTATATTTCTTCTCACCTCCTTTTACCTCATTAAAAATTTTGAGTCGTGCTTCAGACGAAGGTGTTCCATCTCTCTGAATATCTGCGGCAAGGTCGATTAATTTCATTGTCATTAGTTCATCTTTGGTGTAACCGAACAATTCAAATGCTCTTTCGTTATAATCTACAAGAATATCGTTATCATCGTTAATTAATAAAATTCCATCATTTGCTTTAGAGAACAATGAATAATATTTTTTCTGACTATCCATTAATGCTTCTTCGGCTTTTTTCTCTTTTGTAATGTTTAATGTCCAAATTAAAATTCTCATTATTTCACCTTTTTCATTTGAAATTGGTTCGATATGAGTTTCAACCCATTTTTTTCCGACAGGGGTATTAATCAGGTCTTTGTATGATATATGTTCACCATTTCGGGCAGCTTTAAATCTTTGAATAAATAAGTCTTTACCGGTTTCGGTTGGTACATATTGCATAATATTGTCGCCTTTTTTCAAAATTAAGTCTAAATCTTCTTTTATCGCTTCATAAGCGGTTTTATTAAATGCTACTAATTTGAAATCGAAATCGCACAAGTAAAATCTCTGAATACTACTATCAAACATTGGTTTTAATTCCGACCGGGTTTCTTTTAAGTCTTTTTCTATTTTTTTGCGGTCGGTAACGTCAAAAAACGAAAGGCAAAAACGATTAATATCGTCACTATTTTCGTCATGTATTGGATAAATTGTAATTTCTAAATATCGTTCGATGCCATTAATATAAATTGCACGTTCAAGGTTATGAGTGATGCTGGCATTCAGTGTATTATAAAATAATTCTTTCGTTTCAGTTTGATTTAAAAAATCTGTTGTAAAGAAAATAGAATCTCCATTTTTTATTTCTTTATTGAAAAAAGTTTTAGAATAAATTTTTGCTTTTTTATTTAAATCAATAATTTGTAAATCTCTATCAACTAAAAATATAGCTTCTTTATTTGAATTAAAAATTGCTTTTAAATTTGCTTCTGAAATTTTAATTATTTGATGAGAGTTTTTTTGCTCTGTAATTTCAGCCATTGTACCAATCATGCGATATGGAATACCTTCTTCGTCGCGAATTGCTAATCCCCTGTCTAAGAACCACCTATAGCGTCCATCTTTGTGCATTAGCCTATATTCCGAAGAATATATCGGAACTTTGCCTTCGAGATGTTCGTTAATAAGTTTATTAACCAAAATTCTATCGTTTGGTTCGAGCCTACTATCTAGCTCGCCCATTGCATTTTTAAATTCCTTATCTTCATATCCTAATAAAGATTTAAACCTTGGCGAAAAATATATATTATTAGTTTTAATATCCCAATCCCAGTAAGCATCATTATTTGTTAAAGATAAAAGTCTGAATTTTTCTTCACTTTCTTTTAATCGTTTTTCGATTTGCTTTTTCTTAGTTATATCCTTACAATAGCAAACTATTCCAACTGTTTCGCATGTAATATTCCGCAAAGTTGACAATGTTAGCTGAAGATATATTTTTTCTTTAGACTTTGGATTTGTAATATTCATCTCTAAGTCAACATGGTCGCTTTCTAACGAAGGAATCAATAAATGTTCCTGAATAAAGCTCTCATCTATTTCTGGAAAAAAATCAGAAAAACTTTTACTTATTGACGTTTCTTTATGAATCCCAAAAATTCGTTCTGCACCTTTATTTATTTGTTTTATTTTTCCGGCAAGGCTTAATGTAAAAATTCCGTCATAAATATTTTCGATAAT
>MENC01000090.1:2506-9565 GCA_001768155.1 Bacteroidetes bacterium GWA2_30_7 | reverse complement strand
TACAAAATCAATAAAATCAAGACATAACATATTTTCGATATGAATTGTCCCAAAAAGCTTTAGACCCGAATAGTTTATATATTCTATTTTGCCATCAGTTAACAAAATTAAAGCATCCGGTAAATCCTGAACCAATTTTCTGTATCTATATTCTCTGATTCTTAATTCGTTATCATATTTATGTTTAACATAAGCCAATTCAATAGCTATACCTAATTCAGTTTTGTCAACCGGTTTTACTAAAAATCCATACGATTTTGTTCCAATTGCACGTTGAATAGTTTCTTCGTCGGTTATTCCTGAAACATAAATTACCGGTAAATCATACTTTTCCTGAAGGATTTTGGTAGTATTAATCCCATCAATATCTCCTTGTAAAAAAATATCCATCATAACAACATCAGGAATTACTTCTTTACATTTTTCTATTGCACTATTACCATCGGGAAAAATTCCAATAAGCTCATGACCTAAGTCCTTGATAAACATTCTATAAACAGTAGAGAGCATTTTGTCATCTTCTACTATTAGTATTTTTTTTGCTGCCATTATTTACTGCAATTTCGAAGTGTTGAAGTTATTAAATTTTAAAATATGAGCAAAAATCAATTATTTATTTTGATGAATTAAATTTTATTAACTAATGTTAACTGATGTTACGCATAAAAAAAGCCTTTTAGTGAGGTCTGTTAAATGCAGATTCAACTAACTGATGAATACGAAATTTGTTTAACATCAGCATATAGGTAATACAAATAATATAAGCTATAACTATTCCATAAAAAATTCCTAAAACGGGAGTTGTAAAATATACTACAAGATAAAAAATCAAAATATTTGTAACTGCATAAGCAAGATGTTTTAGCATTACAGGATATATTTTGTTGCCATATAAAAAAGCTAAAATTATTAAAACCGGACATAGAATAGTCGGAAATGATGCAATTAATCCTGCCCATTTTGCTCCAATAAAACCTGCTGAACCAGTAATTAATAATACTATAAAGACTGTCAGCATAATTCTGAAAATAATATTGCTAAAATTATTAGTTTTGATAGCTATATTATAGCATTCCGGTATTTTTTTGTAAAATGTAAATGCAAAAATTACAGCTGTAAGAAAAATTGCAACACTTAGTATTAAATTAATTTCTATAAAAGAAAGAATATAACTTGATAATATATAAAATATTAATCCAGTTAAAAGCGATAAACAAACATTATAGAAATTGTTCGAAAATTTATTTCTTCCACCCAAAAAAAAGCCAATTCCAAAAGCAATAGTGCTGAACATTCCGGCAATTCCATAAGGAATAGTTTTCAAAACAAAATCGTAGCCATGTTCAAAACTATAGAACGAAATCATTATTCCTGTTCCGAGAGGAAGTCCGGTTATTATTCCGCCAAGTTTTGGGTTTCTTTCTGAAATATAAACCAGAGCAAGGACAATTATTATTGAAACACAAACTTTTACAAGAATAAGCATATTATTGTTTTCTGTTTGCGAAATTACAATAAATTATGGTTTTGTTATAAACTCTATTTCTATAAACGTCAATAAAAAATAGATGTTCGTAAAATATTAGTGATAATTAATAAAAAACTACATTAAAATTAATAATTGATTAAAATTTAATACTTACTTTAGTAATCTAAAATTCATATATAATGTATAAAATAAACTTATTTTTTGCTTTAGTAGTTAATCTACTAACAATTAGTGTTTTTGCTCAAAATATAGCAATTACTGATGATGATACTTATAATGCTGAAAGCTCGGCAATGCTCGATGTGAAATCTCTAAGTAAAGGTATTTTAATACCTCGATTGACTTCACTTCAACGAACTTCGATTTTAACACCTGCTACAGGATTATTAGTTTTTGATACAAATCTGAATAGCTTTTATTATTGGAACGGAACTTCGTGGACTAATCTGACTTCGGGTAATGCAAGTGGTATTTGGGGATATAATACACCTAACGTTTATTTGAATAATGCAACTGATAAACTTGGTATAGGAACAACTACTCCTTTCGGTAAAATGGAAGTAAAATCAGACGTTTCGCTTGGTACTAACGACCCGATATTTCAGGTAGTAAATAATAACGGTGATACAGTATTTGCTGTATATCAGCAAGGTGTGAGAGTAAACGTTGAAGATGGCGTAGGAAAAGCTACAGGAAGTAAAGGCGGCTTTGCAGTTGGAGGTTTTAGTCCTTCAAAAGGTACAATTACAAACGAATTTTTAAGAGTTACACCCGATAGCGTTAGAATTTATATAGAAGACGACCCTGTTAAAGCAGCAGGAAGTAAAGGCGGATTTGCAGTTGGTGGATTTAGTCCTTCAAAAACTACACTTTCCAATTACATGGATTTAACTCCCGAAAATTATTTTATCGGACATGAAAGCGGTTTAAATAATACAACAGGTTTGTATAATTCATTTTTTGGTTATCAAACGGGAAAAGCAAATACAACAGGAAGTAATAACGTTTTTGCCGGTTACCAAACAGGATTGAATAATACCGAAGGCTCAAGCAATGTATTTATGGGAAATAGTGCAGGTTTGGCGAATACAACAGGTTACGAAAATATATTTATTGGAAACAATACAGGGATTAGTAATCTGAATGGAAAATTTAATGTTTTTATCGGACCTTACAGCGGATATTCAAATTTAGGAGGTACAGGAGATGAAGGCAGTTATAATGTTTTTCTTGGCGACGATTGTGGACATTACAACACAACAGGTTATGAAAATGTTTTTATAGGTTATCGTTCAGGATATAATAACTTAACAGGAACAGATAATGTTTTTTTAGGATTTGAAAGCGGACGAGACAATACAACAGGAAGCAGAAATGTTTTTCTTGGAATGACAGCAGGACATAGAAACTTAAATGGATTTGCAAATACATTTATTGGGGATGGTTCAGGATATTACAATCAGTCAGGGGGGAACAATACATTTTTAGGTTATGTTACAGGTTACAACAATATTTCTGGTGCACACAATGTATTTCTTGGAAGTTCAGCCGGTTATATGAATAGTGATGGTAATTATAATGTTTTTATGGGTTATGAAAGCGGTTTCAAAAACACATCCGGAAATGATAACTTGTTTTTGGGCTATCAGAGCGGACACGAAAATACCTTAGGTTCATATAATACATTTTTAGGTTATCAGTGCGGATATGCAAATACTACCGGAAATAGTAATTTATTCTTAGGCTATCAAAGTGGTTTTGCAAATACTACAGGTACAAATAATATGTTTTTTGGAGATATAGCAGGAAAAGCAAATACAGCGGGTAATAATAATATGTTCATTGGACCTGGTTCAGGTCAAAGAAATACTTTAGGTTCAGATAATATATATCTTGGTTTTGCTGCTGGAGTATATAATACCACAGGAGGAAGCAATATTTTTATTGGCAAATATTCAGGATATAATAATAATGATGGTTATTATAATTTATTTATTGGAACATCGTCAGGTGCATCGAATACATCAGGGGCTACAAATATTTTTCTTGGTGAACAATCGGGCTGGAAAAGTGAAACAGGAAACAATAACGTTTACTTAGGTTATCAGAGTGGACATGAAAATGTTTCAGGTTCTGGAAATTTATTTTTAGGTTATACAGCTGGTTACAACGAATTAGGTTCTGGAAAATTATATATTGATAATTCAAATACTTCTACACCTCTTATTTATGGAGATTTTTCTACAAATAATGTAATTGTAAACGGAACTTTTAAAACAACAGGTATTTTATATGATAAAGATGGAGATGCAGGAACAAACGGACAAGTACTTTCAACCACTGGTTCCGGAGCCGATTGGATTAGTTTGCCGTCAGGGTTGCTTTCAGGCAGTGGAACTGTAAACCAGGTAGCATTTTTTACAGATGCAAGTACATTAAGTTCAAATTCAAAACTCTATTGGAACAATACAACAGCAAAACTCGGAATAAATGTTTCACCAACATATAATTTGCATGTAGTAGATGATGTAATAGATAATGATGATCCAGCAATTTATGGTATTCACGCAGTTTCAAATAATTATGGAGTTGGTGTTTATGGTAAAGGAGGTTTTATTGGAGTTAAAGCCCAAAGTAACACATCAACATCAGGAAGTAATTATGGAGTTTATACAACATCAACAGGAACCAGTACAGGTATTAATTATGGTATATATTCAAGAGCAATAGGTGGAGCAACAAATTGGGCAGGTTGGTTTGAAGGAGATGTTTATGTAAATGGAACATTATCTAAGTCGGCAGGAACATTTAAAATTGACCATCCATTAGACCCTGAAAATAAATATTTAATACATTCATTTGTAGAAAGTCCCGATATGATGAATATTTATAATGGAGTTATTACTCTTGATAATGATGGAAATGCAACAGTTACTTTACCAAATTATTTTAATACTTTAAATAAAGATTACCGATACCAGCTTACACCAGTTGGAGCTTCAATGCCAAACCTTTATATTTCTGAGGAAATTTCAGAAAATACTTTCAAAATTTCGGGCGGTCAGGCAGGAAAAAAAGTATCATGGGAAGTAACAGGAATCCGACAAGACCCTTATGCAGTTAAACATCCAATAATTGTAGAAAAAGAAAAAGCAGACGCAGATAAAGGTTTATATTTGAATCCTGAACTGTATAATCTACCAAAATCGAAAGCTATTTATAACGAAAAAAAATAACCCCAAATAATTAGTGTCCATCCATAAACTCATAATAGAACACGGATAAAACGGATTTTACGGATATTCACAGATAAGAAAAATTAACAAATCAGTGTAAATCAGTTTAATCTGCGTCATCTGTGTTCTATTGGATTTTGCATTTCACGACTTTACGGATGGACACTAATTAGCCACAAATTAGAAAATATTTTCTAAGAAAAATTCGTGCAATTCGTGGCAATGATACTATAATTTAATTATTCCCTTTTTTCAAGATTAATCCAACATTATAAGTCATTCGTAAAAGAAATACTGTTGTTTGTAAAAAAAAACTTTATTAAACAGGTTCATTATTAATTATTTTATATTTTAGTTAATTTTATTTAACAGATATAAATTATTAATATGAAAAAGCCCCTGTTATTCAGTTCGTTAAATTTGATAATGATACTTTGTACGTCATTATCTTTGTTTTCGCAAAATGTAGCAATAACCGACGACGACACCTATACTGCCAGTCCATCTGCAATGCTTGATGTTAAGTCATTGTCCAAAGGTATGTTAGTTCCAAGGCTAACCACTGCACAAAGAAATGCAGTATCTACTCCAGCGACAGGTTTATTAGTTTTTGATATAGATGTATTAAGTTTTTATTTTTATAATGGAACATCATGGACTAACTTATCTTCCGGAAATGCCAATGGAATAATTGGTTACACTGCCCCAGATAAAGTTTACTTAAATGATATAACTGATAAATTTGGAATTGGTACAGTTTCGCCAAATGGAAAATTAGATGTTAAATCTGATGTTTCTATTGGAAATGAAAAACCAATTTTCAATGTTGTAAACTCAACCGGCGACACTGTTTTTGCAGTTTATGAACAAGGAGTTAGAATAAATGTTTACGACGACCCATTAGCAAAAGCAACTGGAAGTAAAGGCGGGTTTGCAGTTGGTGGATTTAGTCCGGCAAAAGCAGGTGTTACAAATGAATATTTACGAATTACACCCGATAGTATTCGTTTATATGTAGAAGACGATCCTTTGTTAAAAGCGTCCGGAAATAAAGGTGGATTTGCTGTTGGTGGATTTAGCCCGGCAAAAGCAGGTTTTACTAATGAGTATTTAAGAATTACTCCTGATAGTGTAAGAATTTATATCGAAGAGGGTTCGGCAGAAAAAGCTATAGGAAATAAAGGTGGTTTTGCAGTAGGCGGATTTAGCCCTGCAAAGTCAATTCCTTCCGATTATTTTAATATATATGGTTCCTCAGCAGCAGCTACTTTAGCTCAAAGTGAAGCACGAATATTTTGGTATCCTTTAAAAGAAGCAATGCTTAGTGGCAGAGTTTTGGTTCAAAGCCCTGATAGCGTTGGAACAAATTCATTTGCAACAGGATATGAATCAAAAGCGGTGGGCAATTATTCACAGGCATTAGGTTATAAATGTATCTCAAGAGGTCAATATTCTACTGCAATTGGATATCAGAGTGAAGCAATCGGTGATAATTCTTTCGCAATTGGTTATAAAGCAAAGGCAAAAGGAAGTAATCTTCCAACTGTAAATCCAGCTTTTGCTTTTGGAAATCAATCTTATGCAAAATCCGGAGCATTAGCCCTTGGAAATATATCATTTGCTGATTTTGAATCTGTTTCTATTGGTACTGAGTCAGTTTCAAATGGACAATATTCTGTTGCTTTAGGTTATCAAAGTAGAACTGATGGTTATACAGCAGTATCTGTTGGTTATTGGGCTAAAGCTAATGCTGATTTTTCAACTGCTTTAGGACCTTATAGTATCTGTGATGGGTATTATTCCACAGCTATAGGTTTTAATGCTAAAACAAGTGGTGTCTGGTCAACTGCTATTGGAAATTATGATATATCTGAAAACACTACTTTCGGGCCAAATGCAATTGGAAATTATTCATTAGCTATTGGGATATTGCCAAAAGCAGTTGGAGATGGTTCTGTTTGTATTTCTACTTCATTAACTGATACTTGCTCTTCATGGGGTAAAAATTCTTTTGTAATTGGCTCAAGAGCTCATAGTGCAAAAACCGGAGCTATTGTATTTGGAGACGACCCAGGTTTAGACCCAAATGATAATGGCATTCAATATGTTAAGCCAACAGCCGACAATCAGTTTGTTGTCAGAGCAAAAGGCGGCTATTTGTTTCACACTACTGCTGCTATGGAAGCAACAAAAACTGTTTTTATAAAAGGCAATGATGGTTCTTTAGGTATAGGAACTATTACGCCAGATAATGCTCTTGATATAAATGGAAAATTATCTATTACTCAATCTACAGGAAATGAAATGGTTGTTATAAATGGAAACGCTTGGGTT
>MENC01000090.1:0-2486 GCA_001768155.1 Bacteroidetes bacterium GWA2_30_7 | reverse complement strand
GATAATGATAGATTATTACGACTTCTTGATGAAGATTTTTTTGATGCTACAAATACTGACCCTAACGACAATACTGCTGAAAAAGCCTATATAAATGCTGCCGGTCAATACTTTCAGGTTTCAGATATGAATAAAAAGCAAAATATATCGAAAATTCAGAATGCTTCGAGTAAAATCTCTTCATTGTCAGGATATACTTATGAGTATAAAATAAATCAGGAAGAAGTTTCTAAAGGTCAGCAAATAAATAGTACAGCCGGAGTTTTAGCACAAGAGTTACAATCGATTTTCCCACAGGCTGTTCAAGCAAATGAATCGGGTGAGCTTTTTGTAAATTATAGTGCAATTTTACCTTTGTTAATTGAAGCTATAAAAGAGCAGCAAGCAAAAATTGAAAACTTAGAAACAATAATTAATCAAATTCAAAATAAATAATTATGAAAAAATTAGGTCTATTATTAATGGTTTTTTACATATCAGCACTAACATTTAGTCAGAATATTGCAATTACCGACGACGACACTTACACTCCAAGTTCATCATCAATGCTTGATGTAAAGTCAACAACAAAGGGGATGTTAATTCCGCGATTAACAACTGCACAACGTACTGCAATTGTAAGTCCTGCAACAAGTTTATTGGTTTTTGATACTTCATTAAATGGATTTTATTATTATAATGGTACTACCTGGATTAATTTATCATCCGGTTCATCAAGTGGATTATTATGGAGTTACAGTTCTCCAAATGTTTATCTTACAGGAGCAAGCGATAAAGTTGGAATTGGAACATCAACACCGGCACATAAATTAAGTGTATCTGATAATGTAACTCTTACAGATGGTACTGATGGAAGTTTTATTGATATTCAAAATCAAAGCAATAGTACAGGTGTTTTAAGCGGAATACGTTTTTATAACGGAACAACTGCAAATACTTATAAAGGAGGAATATTTTATAAAGATGCTTTAGGTTTTGGAAGAGGCGATTTAATTTTAGCAAATAATTCAGTTAATGCATCCGGAAATGTTACTTCTACTGATTCTCGTTTAACTATAAAAAATACAGGAGGAGTTGAAGTTAAAGCAACTACTGGAGCTTCGGCAAATGCCTCATTATTTCATGTTTTAAATGCAACGGGAGATACGATTTTTGCAGTTTATGATGGTGGTGTAAGAATAAATGTTTATGATGATACTTTAGTAAAAGCAACAGGAAGCAAAGGCGGATTTGCAGTGGGTGGTTTCAGTCCAGCAAAAGGAACAAAAACTAATGATTATTTAAAAATTACACCTGATAGCATAAGAATGTATATCGAAGAAGGTTCTGCTAATAAAGCAACTGGAAGTAAAGGCGGATTTGCTGTTGGCGGTTTTAGTCCTGCAAAAGCTTTACCTACAGACTATTTGAATGTATATGGTGCAAGTTCTGCATTAATTATAAATCCAAGTAAACCAAGAATTTTTTGGTATCCATTGAAAGAGGCATTACTATCAGGTAGAGTTCTTGTTGAATCACCCGATAGTGTTGGATATAATTCATTTGCATCGGGTTTTGAATCAAGAGCAATAGGAAATTATTCACAAGCATTAGGCTATACATGTACTGCAAGAGGTATTTATTCAACTTCAATAGGTTATGATAATTTAGCAACAGGGAATGCATCTTTTGCACTTGGATATAGAACTACCTCTACTGCTCAGTCTTCAACAGCTTTAGGTGCATTTAGTACTGCAAGTAATACAAATTCAGTTGCAATGGGATTTTTAACAGTTTCAAGCGGACTTGCATCAGTTGCTCTTGGCATTGCTGCAAATGCAAGCGGTGAAAATTCATTGTCAATGGGTGTTTGGTCAACTTCATCTGGAAATAATTCTATTGCTTTAGGAGATAATTCCTCTTCTTCAGGTTCAGATGCAGTTGCAATTGGAGCATATGCTACTGCAAGCGGAACTAGCTCAATATGTTTAGGTAATGGATTATCTTCTGGAAGTTATTCATATTCTTCTGGAATAGGAACAACTTCACAAGCTTACGGTTCATTCGTAACAGGTCGGTATAATGTGGTTTCAGGAACTACAACATCTTGGGTTGATACTGAGCCTTTATTTGTAATCGGAAATGGTACAAATTCTTCAACAAGAGCAAATGCCGTAACTGTTTTAAAAAATGGAAATTTTGGAATAGGAACAACAGCTCCTGGCAGTCATAGATTGTATGTCGCTTCGTCAGCTACAGGAGCTGGAGGTTCAACTGCTTATTTAACAAATTCTGCAGCTTCTGGAATTTCATTAAGTGTTGATAATACAAGTACATCCTCTACTGATTTAGCTCAAATAATCAGTCATCATGGAACAGGTGATTTTTTAAGAATGGACTCTTATAATACAGGTTGGAATCCGCGTTTTAAATTTACTATTTCCGGAGTTGGATATTGCGATGGAAGCTGGAATGCAACTGGTGCCGATTATGCAGAGTATTTTCCA
>MENC01000089.1 GCA_001768155.1 Bacteroidetes bacterium GWA2_30_7 | reverse complement strand
AGCTTGATTTGTAGCTCCGTTCGATGGCGAAATATTTGTAAATAATGATGTTGTTGTAAAATTCCAAGTTGCCGACCAACTAGACGTATCCACAGCAGATTTTGCCGAAGCTCTCCAATAATAAGTTATTCCAAAATAAAGATTTGAAACATCAATTTGCGATGAATTTATCGCAGAAGTTCCTTCTAAAAATAAAGGCGAATTAAAGTTTGCAGTTGTATCAATCTGATAAATGTAGCCTGAGTTTCCAGTAACAGACGACCAATCTAATGTAACAATAACCGGCTGATTTGTTGAACCATTTCCGGGAGAAACATTTGTTGGAGCAGTTATAGAAAAACAAACGTTTACACTAAACATTACTAAAATTAAATACAAAAGCTTTTTCATAATTCATATTTTTATTGCAAATCTATAAATTTATTGCCATTAATATTGTTTAAATTTTCTGTAAATACATATAAATTCACTAATTTTGTAGAATACACTTATTCAATATGGTTTTCAAAGAAGAAACAGAAAAATTAGAGATTGAGCAACAAGAAATTGAAAAAAAGTATTTTGAAATTTTAAAAGCCTGCCTTCGTTGTCGAACCGAAGAAAATACAAAATTAATTAGACGAGCTTTTGACCTTGCAAACGAAGCCCATAAAGGAATGCGGCGTAAGTCGGGAGAACCGTATATTTATCACCCGATAGAAGTTGCAAAAATTGTTGCTGGAGAAATTGGTTTAGGAACAACATCAGTAATTTGTGCATTATTGCATGATGTAGTTGAAGATACTGAATATACTCTCGAAGATATTGAAAACCTGTTTGATAAAAAAATAGCTTCAATTATTGATGGATTAACAAAAATTTCGAGTGTATTTGATAAAGATTCTTCTCTTCAAGCGGAAAATTTCAGAAAAATGCTTTTAACGTTATCTGACGATGTTAGAGTAATATTCATAAAATTGGCAGATAGATTGCATAATATGCGAACTCTTGATTCAATGCCTCTTAATAAACAACTTAAAATAGCTTCTGAAACCTTATTTTTATATGCACCTCTGGCACACAGACTTGGACTTTATTCAATTAAAACCGAACTTGAAGATTTAAGCTTAAAATATGAGCATCCGGTTTTATTTAATGAAATCAAGCAAAAACTAAAAGAAACCGAAAAAGAAAGATTGTCTTATATAAACAAATTTAGTTTACCAATAATTAACCGACTTACTGATGCAGGTATAAATTACTCTATTACAGGTCGCCCAAAATCTATATTTTCTATTTATACTAAAATGCAATCTAAAAATGTTCCTTTCGAGGAAGTGTTTGATATTTTTGCTATTAGAATAATTTTTGAACCCGAATCAAGTAACATTGAAAAATCGCAATGCTGGAATATTTATTCATTTGTTACCGATATTTATCAGCCAAAACCCGATAGATTAAGAGATTGGGTTAGTACTCCCAAAGCAAATGGTTACGAAGCTTTGCATTTAACAGTTATGGGACCAGAAGGGAAATGGGTTGAAGTTCAGATTCGCTCTCAACGAATGGACGAAATTGCTGAAAGAGGTTATGCAGCTCATTGGAAATATAAAGGCGATAATTCTGATGAAGGCGAATTAGATAAATGGATTAAGAAAATTCGTGAGATGCTTGAAAATCCGGCATCTAATGCACTGGAATTTCTTGATGAATTTAAAATGAATTTATTTTCAAAAGAAATTTATGTTTTTACGCCAAAAGGAATTTTAAAGAGACTTCCTAAAAACTCTTCGGCACTTGATTTTGCTTATGAAATTCACTCCGAAGTTGGAAATAAGGCAATTGGAGCTAAAATCAATTATAAATTAGTAAGTTTAAGTCATATATTAAACAGTGGCGACCAAGTTGAAATTATTACGTCCGATAAACAAAAACCGCAAAGAGATTGGCTCGATTTTGTTGGTACTGCAAAAGCAAAATCAGCTATAAAAAATTCGTTTAAAAACGAAAGAAAAGATAATATTGAAAAAGGGAAAATACTTTTAGAAGAAAAACTCAAAGAATTAAATCTTCATCCAAATTCAAATATTTTCAAGAAACTTTTAGCTGCTTATGGCGTTACAAAAAAAGACGATTTATATAATAAAATTGGAATGGAATCGATTGAACTTCATTACCTTGAGAAAGTTCTTTCTAAAAAATCCAAAAACAAATTTATAAGATATTGGCAATTAAGAGTTTCAAAAACAACCTCAAAAATTAATGTCTTTAGTAAGAAAAAAGCTGATGATGATGATAGCAAAACTTCAGCATTTGATAAAAAGAAACCCCTATATTTATCAGAAGACATTGATAATGCAATATATAAACTGGCAAAATGCTGTAACCCAATTCCGGGTGATGATGTAATGGGATATGTAACTCCAAGCGAGGAGCTTATTGTACATAAAAAGAAATGTGCAATTGCACAAAAGTTAATGTCAAGTTTTGGAGATAATATAATTACCATAGAGTGGACTGTACATAAAATTATGGCTCATTTAGTAAGAATTAAACTTCAAGGAATTGATAGACTGGGATTAGTACATAACGTAACCGAAATAATATCAAACGAACTTGCAGTTAATATGAGAGCATTGACTTTCGATACTCACGATGGTATTTTTGAAGGCTCAATTGATTTATACATACATAACGCAGACGATTTAAATAATCTAATAAAAAATCTTAAAAAAATCAAAGGAGTTGATAAGGTTATAAGACTCGAAGATAGAGATGCGTAATTGGTGGATTAGTTGGTGGGGTGAATAGTTTATGAGTTGATAGGCTGAATAGTTTATATTTATTTTTTTTTATATTATTCATCATAATTCATACATCAGTAACCGTCATTTACTTAGAACTTAAAGCGGTTTGTAATTTATTAATTATCATTTTTTTTCATAATTTTAAAATTACATGAGACAGGATAATGGTCAGAAAAGTTTTGTTTTAATATCCGAAAATCAGAAATTTCTATTTGCTTGCTGTGTAAAATAAAATCAATTCTTAAAAATGGAAATCGTCCTATGTATGTTGTACCAATTCCAGAGCCATTTTCACAAAACGCATCTCTTAAATTATCCGATAATTTTTGATAAGTATATGATACAGGAGTGTCGTTAAAATCGCCACAAACAAACACAGGATAAGGCGATTGATTAATACTTTCTGATATTATATCGGCTTGGTCGGCTCGTTTAGCAAATGATTTTTTTAACTTTTTAAAAATGCCCATTAAACCAGTTATTTGTGTAGAATCTATTTTTAATCCTAAGCTATCAATGGTTTCGTATTCAATTTTTACAAAATGAACAGATTGTAAGTGATTATTATAAACTCTTACAGTATCATTATTTATTTTAATATCAGTATAAATGCAAATATTATTTGTTTCCGGAAATCGTATTTCTCCTTCATTTACAATTGGATAACGACTAAAGGTTGCTATTCCAAAATTATGAATATTTGCCGATTTGTAAGTATATGCATCATGAAAATAATTTAATTTGAACGAGTCTGTTAATATTTCAGTTGTTTTAAAATTATGACTATTGTCGTAAAAATATTCCTGAATGCAAAGAATATCAGGTTTTTCTGTATTTATTAAATTCATTATAGAATCTCGCATTAGAAGATTGTGTTTCCATTCGTAAAGATTAAAAACTCTTACATTATATGATAAAAATTTAAGTGAACCCTCTTCTTTTTCATTTGAATATGTATATTGAAATATATCAGTTAAATATGGTATTCCCGAAAGAAATATAAAAAATGTAAAAAAGAATATCCGTTTTCGACGTATAGCCCAATAAATAAAAAACACACAATTTACAATTGCTAAATATGGAAATATAAATCCTAAAAAAGCTACAAACCAAAATAACTGTGGACTAATGTGAACTGATAAATATGCACAAATATATGATATTGAGAAAATAACACTTACTACGACTAATATTTTATGAAGCTTTTTTCGCATTAATTATTTGCTCATTTTAAACAACTTATCTTTTTCGTCTTTTGAAAGGCTATCGTAGCCCGATTTAGAAATTTTTTCTAATATTTGGTCAATTTCTGCCTGATTTTTTACTTTTGAGGCATTATATTCAAAGTCGGAGCTTGATTTTTTATAGCTGACTTTTACTTTTGGGCGAGGTTTAAAGATTGTAAACAAGCTATCTAAAAACGACTCAAAACCTTTAGTAATGACCTTTCCCTTTTTATAATTAGAAATAAAAATAAAACCAAATATTGCTCCGCCAATATGTGCAATATGTCCGCCTGCATTGCTCGATGCAATACTAATCACATCTAATAAAATTGTAGCCAGTGCAATGTATTTAAGCTTTATTCTACCGATAAATAATAACATTACTGTATAATCGGGAACATAAAATGAAATAGCTGTAACTACTGCAATTACCGATGCCGAAGCTCCCAGTGCAACCGAATTTTCAATAAATGGTTTAAAAACAGGAAATATATTAAAAGCTAATATATATAATAAACCTCCAGAAATTCCTCCAAGTAAATAAACACTCAACAGCTTTTTTTGGTCAATAAATTCAAGAAATATTCTCCCAAACCAAAAGAACCACAGTAAGTTAAAAAGAATATGCAAAAACTCATGATGCAAAAACATATAAGTAATAAGAGTCCAGGGACGAAAAATTAATTGATGTACATCTGCCGGAACCGACAACCACCAAGTAATTGAAAAAGAATTTGAAACACTGGCATTTAATAAATAAAATATAACATCTATAATGTTAACAATTACAAAAATTGCAAGGTTTACATAAATGATTTTAGTCAGGTAACTGCCCGATTTAAAAGATTCTTTTATTTCTTTTGCTATATCCATATTTAAAGAATGTAATATTTAAAAATTAATAGGTAATATTTAGTGTAAAATATTACATTTTAAATCTTATATTTCAAACTTATTTATTTCATTTTTATTCCAAAGCTTAATAAGTATAAAACCAAACAACATTCCGCCAAGGTGTGCAAAGTGTGCAACATTATCGGTTGGGTCGTTTGAAATACCTGTCCAAAGCTCAATTGCTCCATAAATTATAACAAAATATTTTGCTTTAATTGGTATTGCAAAAAAAACATAAATTAATGAATTTGGAAACATCATACCAAAAGCCAACAAAACTCCATAAACTGCACCCGATGCCCCAACTGTTGGAGTGTTCATTTTCATATCAATAATTCGAGTACAAATCGACATTGCATCATTTATATAGCCTGTGTCGTTTGGTGTTAAAGACCATTGATTAATAAAATCGTATATTTTCGGATTTGCATTCGATAAATGGTCGTTTACAAATCTTAAAATCAATTCGGGCGAAGGCGTGTTTTTAATTGCAGCAAAATCTGTCATCATTGAACTCATTGTCCACCAGTTAACAAACGTATGAACTACAGCAGCTCCAATACCAGTTACAAGATAATAAATCAGAAATTTTTTCGGTCCCCAAACTTCTTCCAGAGCTTTACCAAACATCCACAGAGCAAACATATTAAAGAAAATATGCGAAATCCCTCCGTGCATAAACATGTATGAAATAAACTGATATGGCTTAAAAAAAGTAGAATCGAAATAATATAACGCAAGATATTCGTCTAAATCGAATCCGATGGCTTGTTTTAAAGAAATGGTTGCCAGAAAAAATAAAGCATTAATAATTAAAAGATTTTTAATTATTGTTGGTAAAAGACTGAAGCCTCCAGGTCTGTAATAGTTCATTGGTTGTTACTATTATGTTTTAATTTTCTATATGAGATAAAAAAGTATGGATAAATCGTATAATTTGATTGTTTAATGTAGTTAATATCAGCCTTATAACATGCAGTTAAAATAGGGATAATCGTTTCTAATTTTTCAACTCAATTAATTTTTCTATTGTTTTTATAAATTCACTCGCAGGTTTGTATAATTCAAGAACTGTTTCCTTTTTATAAACTACAAAATCGTCGTAATCGCTTGTATGTCTTCTATCAAATAAATCAGTATAGTATTTTGCCAGTTCCTTTGGAATTAAACCAGTTTTAACATAGTGAAGTCCAAACATTTGCCTAACGCCATCATGACTTTTTGCAGAAAGACCTTTTTTAATTATTAGTGCATTTACTGCATAATAACAAGCATAATAAATTCTATTTATAGATGTATTAAAATAACCAAGCTCAATCAAGTTTTCTACTTCAGCAATAGTTTCCTTTGCCCTATTAATGCGATACCTTATTAATTTGCTTATGTTATTATCTTGATTCATAACACAATACCTTCTTTTTTTACATTTTCATAGAATGGAGTTATTTTATGTCTAATTTCCCAATCTGATTTTGATAGAACTAATGGGCTAATAATTTGTCCTGTTTCAAATTCTAAATCGTACAAAGGATATTTTATTTTTTTTTCATCATTATAACTAATTTCATCTTTATCAAGCAATATTAATAAATCTATATCAGAACCTTTACGATTATCGCCTCTTGCAAATGAACCATATAAAATAACTTTAGCATTTGGGTCAACATCATATACCAATTGCTTTATTGTTATGAATATCTTATTATTAGTTTTCATTTTGCTTTTATTTATTTTACAAAGTTACAGCATTTTTCAGAAATCAGCTCACAATTACATAAAAGTTAGATTCATAACAATTTGCCGAGCCATCAACCCATCGACTAAAATAAAATCATTATTTAAATTTTTTTTCTATTTCGTCCTCATTAAGTATCGAAATAATAATTTTTCCGTTAGGTGTATAATTTGGAACTTTACATTGAAATAAATTATTAATAATACTGTTCATTTCGAGTGGAATTAGTTTGGAATTAAAGCTATTAGCTGTTGACTTTGCAATTGACGAAGCCAGATTTTCAAAAACTATATTTTCGTTTTCATTTTTCAAATTTTTGTAATGCTCTACCGAACTT
>MENC01000088.1 GCA_001768155.1 Bacteroidetes bacterium GWA2_30_7 | reverse complement strand
GCGATTTACGAACATATTCGTATCATGCCCTTAACAGAGAAGTTTGTGAATTTGCAAATATTTTAAAGGCAATGGGTGTAAAAAAGGGAGATATTGTAACTATTTATTTACCTCAAATTCCCGAACAGTTATTTGCAATGTTGGCTTGTGCTAAAATTGGTGCAGCTCATAGCGTTGTTTATGGAGGTTTCAGCCACGAATCTCTTGCCGAACGAATTACAGATGCAAATAGTAGAATAGTTATAACTGCCGATGGTGGTTTTCGGCGTGGAAAATCGAATAATTTAAAAGAAATTGTAAACAAATCTCTCGAAAATACTCCATCTGTTGAAGTTTGTATTACAATTAAACGAACAGGGGTTGATGTGTATATGGAAAACGACAGAGATTATTGGTTTCACGATTTAAAAAATTTACCAATTGCATCTCCAAAATGCGAAACAGAAATTATGGATTCCGAAGCTCCATTGTTTGTTCTTTATACTTCGGGTTCGACCGGAAAACCCAAAGGAGTTGTTCATACTCATGGCGGGTTTAGTGTTTATACTGCCACAACACACAAAATGGCTTTTGATATAAAACCCGAAGACCGTTGGTGGTGTGCTGCTGACCCTGGTTGGATTACCGGACATTCGTATATTGTTTATGCTCCATTAATAAATGGTGCTACGGTATTTATGTACGAAGGTGCACCAAATCATCCATATCCAAACCGTTGGTGGAGAATGATTGAAAAATATGGTATAAATATATTATATACTTCACCTACTGCTATTCGTGGATTGATGAGATATGGCGACTTGTGGCCCAATAAACACGATTTAAGCAGCTTGCGTTTACTCGGTTCGGTTGGCGAACCAATAAATCCGGAGGCATGGAAATGGTATCATAGAGTAATTGGAAAAGGAAATTGTCCGATTATAGATACTTGGTGGCAAACCGAAACCGGAGGGTTTATGATTTGCCCTTTGCCTATAACTCCTTTAAAACCGGGTTCTGCCACAAAAGCATTTTTTGGAAACGAAGTTTCAGTTGTAAACGATAAAGGAGATGAAGTAAAAGCAGGTGAAGAAGGCAATTTAGTAATTAAAAACCCTTGGCCCGGAATGGCTCGAACAATTCTGAACGACCCCGAACGATTTGTCGAAACATATTGGAAAAAATATCAAAAACAAGGCTGGTATCACCCCGGAGATGCCGCACGAATAGATAGCGATGGATATATTTGGATTATCGGTCGCTCAGATGATGTAATAAAAGTTAGCGGTTACCGTCTTGGAACTGCCGAAATAGAAAGTGCATTAATTACACATGCTTCGGTTGCGGAGTCTGCGGCTATTGCTTTGCCACACGAACTTAAAGGTAATGCAATACATTGCTATGTAATTCTTAAAAAAGGTTTTGAGCCATCGCATAATTTAGAAAAAGAATTAAAAGAGCTTATTGCATCGGTTATTGGACCTATTGCCCGACCCGATGAAATTTCATTTTTAGATAATTTACCAAAAACACGAAGTGGAAAAATTATGAGAAGAGTACTGAAAGCAAAAGCACTAGGACAGGATTTGGGAGATTTGAGCACTTTGGATGAATAGAATTTAGAGATTTATTAGCTTGTGAAGTTCTATGTAACTATGCTCCTATGTGGTAAAATGAATTTAGAATTTAGGAATGAAAGAATTAAAGAATTTACTGTACCAATAACAATATAACTATTTAACAATTTAACAATATATGATTTTAGCTGAGTTTGATGTAGCAGGAAAAGTAAAAGATTCGGAACAAATATTTTATAGCTTATTAGGTTATAGCGAAAAGGAAATAAAGATGTTAAAACTTGAAAATTTAATGTCAAAGCCTCATTTAAAAAATCTGATTAATAAGCTTTTAGAAAATAATAAATTTGACGGAACATTTGATTTTATAAATAATAAGGGCAAAGTAATTAATATTTCAGGGAGTTTTGTAAAAATTTTTGATAATAAAAAATCCAGAACTTATTTTGTAATAAATAATAAAATTAATAAACCAGAATTAAAAATTTCAGATAATTATGAAAATAAATTCGATAAGCCGGAAAGATTAAATGAACTTGCAACAATTAACCAAATATCAAATATTCTAAAAGCCGGAAGAACTGTAATAGATAGTTTGCAACAATTAATATTTGTTCTGCCTAATGCATTTCAGTTTCCTAACTTTACGAGTGTAAGAATTAAATTTAAAGATAAAGAGTTTAAAAGTAAAAAATTTGAAGTAACTCAATGGAAATTAGCAAATCCCATATTTGAAGATAACATATATATTGGAGAAATTGAAATTTATTATAATAAAAAATTTCCAAATGTTACAGAAAATAGTCCGTTTCTTAACGAAGAAATTCATTTAATTAATAAAGTAGCTCAACTCGTTTCACGATTTATAATTATCGAAAATAATACCGATTCTAAATATTACGACCCATATAATTATAATCAGAAAAATCAAAAATCGAATAAGAAAATATCAAATACAACTAGTCGTCATTTGCTTCAAGATTTTTTAAATAAGTATAATACCGACAGAGATATATATCACGATTTAATGCCATTTAAAGTTAAAGAAATTTTATTTGTAGCAACTTTATACGACGCATATAATATTGAAAAAGAAGGTCGTTTTACAGAACATATTTTGGGCGAATATCATCAGTTAAATCTAACGTCATTACCAAGAATAACAGGAGTAACCAATACTGAGGAGGCACACGAAATTCTTAAAACAAAACATTTCGATTTAATAATTGTTATGCTTGGTTCAGATAAACAAACGCCGGTAAAATCTATTAAATTAATAAAACAAGATTTCCCATATATTCCTATATATGTTTTACTTAACAATAACAGCGATGTAGATGTTTTAGTTGACGAAAATGCTTTATCGGGCGATATTGATAAAGTTTTTATCTGGAATGGCGATTCGAAGGTGTTTTTTGCAATGGTTAAGCTTATCGAAGATAAATTGAATGTAGAAAACGACACTCAAATTGGAATGGTAAGAGTAGTATTACTTGTAGAAGATTCGCCAAAATATTATTCACGTTATTTACCAATGTTATACAATATTGTACTAGGGCAAACTAAGCAGCTTATTGAAGAGGCAGGTTCAGACGAATTGTATAAAGTAATGAAATTAAGAGCGCGACCAAAAATTTTATTAGCATCAAATTATGAAGATGCAGTAAATATTTTTAATAAATATAAAGATTACATGCTATGTACAATAAGCGATGTAAAATTCTGCAAAGATGGAATTCTTGATGATGAAGCAGGGTTTAAATTAGTGAAGCATATAAATAATTTTATACCTGAGTTACCAATTGTTTTACAATCATCAGATATTGAAAATGAAGCAAAAGCACACGATTTAAAGAAAAGTTTTATAAATAAACATTCCGAATCGCTAATGCAAGACTTAAAAAGTTTTATTGTAACTTATTTAGGATTTGGTAATTTCATTTTCAGAGATGTCAACGAAAGAGAAATTGCAGTTGCAAAAAATATACAGGAATTTGAATATCATTTAAAAAATATTCCTCCAGAATCAGTTATTTTTCATGCAATGAAAGACCACTTTTCATTGTGGCTTATGGCTAGGGGCGAGATACGAGTTTCTCAAATATTAAATCCGGTTAAAGTTGAAGATTTTAAATCGGGAGATGCAATTCGAAAATTTATGTTAAATATAATTCGTCGAAATGTATTAGATAGAAATGTAGGAAAAGTAATTCCTTTTGACGATAATGCATTTCACGACGAGTCAAATATTTTAAGTCTTTCTTCAGGTGCAATAGGCGGAAAAGGCAGGGGTTTATCGTTTATTAATTCGTTGGTTCATAATTTCGATTTTGCAAGTTTAGTTCCAAATATTAATATAAAAATTCCAAAAACAATGATTGTTGGTACCGACGAATACGAACAATTTTTGGAAAATAATAATTTAATAAAAGTTGCTTACGATGGCACTGATTACGAAACTGTTAAAACGTTATTTGTAAATGCAAAACTTTCGGATACTTTAAAAAACAGATTAAGAATAATTTTAAATCAAATAAAAAAACCAATAGCAGTTAGGTCATCAGGGCTGTTTGAAGATTCATTAGTTCAGCCTTTTGCAGGAATTTTTGAAACATTTTTACTTCCAAATAATCATCATAATACTGAAATTCGACTTGAGCAAACAATGAATGCCATAAAGTTAGTTTATGCATCAGTATTTTCAGGACTTTCGAGAGGTTATATAGATGCTATAAATTATAAAATTGAAGAAGAAAAAATGGCAGTTGTTATTCAGGAAGTAGTTGGAAACGAATTTGATGGTTATTTTTACCCACATATAAGCGGTGTAGCACAATCGTATAATTATTATCCGTATGCTTATATGAAACCCGAAGAAGGATTTGTTGTAACAGCAGTTGGATTAGGCAAATATGTTGTTGAAGGTGAACGAGCTTATAGGTTTTCTCCAAAATATCCTGAAATAGAAATTAATTCAACCTACGACCAGTTAAAAAACACTCAGAATGAATTTTATGCAGTTAATTTAAAGAAAAATTCTCTTAATTTACTCGAAGGCGAAATGGCTGGATTAATAAAACTTGATATTGAAGAAGCCGAGAAGCATGGAACTTTAAAACATTGTGCAAGTGTTTATGACAATGCAAATGATAGAATAATTCCTGGATTAACCAGTGAAGGTCAAAGAATTGTAAACTTTGCTAATATTTTAAAATATGATTATATTCCATTGGCAAAAACAATTTCTATATTGTTAGATGTTGCAAAAGATGCTTTCGGTTCACCAGCCGAAATTGAGTTTGCGGTTGACCTTAATAAAGATGCAAAAAATAACGCTTCGTTTTATTTTCTTCAGATTAAACCGTTGATTGGAAATTCAGCAGACTTTAATATTAATATGAATGAAATTGCTCAAGATTCGATTGTTTTATATGCCGAAAAGGGAATGGGTAACGGAATTGTATCAGATATTTATGATGTTATTTATATTGATATTGAAAAATTCGATAAAACCAAAACCGAGGATATTGCTTTTGAAATAGAAAAGTTTAATTCAGAACTTGTTAAGCTTGATAAAAAATATGTTTTAATCGGACCCGGAAGATGGGGTTCGAGAGACCGTTTTATTGGAATTCCGGTTACATGGCCTCAAATTTCTAATGCAAAAATAATAGTTGAAACAAGTTTAAAAGATTATCCATTAGATGCATCTCTGGGCTCGCATTTTTTCCATAATGTTACATCAATGAATGTTGGGTATTTATCAGTACAGCAAGAATTGTCGAATAGTTTTATTGACTGGACGAAATTAGAAAATCAAACTTTAATAAAACGAACAAAATATGTTAAACATATTCGGTTTGATAGACCTTTAACTGTAAGAATGGACGGTAAACAACGAATTTCGGTTGTAACTTGTGAAAAATAAAATTTGTAAGCTCAAACCAGTTTCAGAGAATTTTAAAATCTCGAAGAGATTTAATGTGAATAACCCCCAATGAAATTGGGGGATTAACAAACAAATGTGACATCAACCCTGAAAGGGTTGAACATTCAGATTATTTGTATTCAACCCTTTCAGGGTTGTGTGGATTATTGCATTGATTCCCCCAATTTCATTGGGGGTTATTCATGTTTAACTCCTTCGGAGTCATGTTGCATTTCTTAATGTTCTGAAACCAGTTTGAGCTTACTAAAATTCTTATAAGAAAAATCAGAAAATAAAAAAAGCCGAATCAATTCGGCTTTTTTAAAAATATATTTGAAATTTACGACACATGTGAAATATTCATTGTATCGTATTTTCCTGCTTTAAGTTTCTTTTGAATTTCGGCAAATGCATTAATTGTATAATCCACATCTTCAATAGAATGAACTGCTGTTGGAATTATTCTAAGCATAATAACATCTTTTGGAACAACAGGATATACAACTATTGAACAGAAAATATTATAGTTTTCTCTTAAATCTAATGTAACATTTCCGCCTTCCATAACCGTTCCCGAAAGGAATACTGGAGTAACCGGAGATTCTGTTCTTCCAAGATTAAACCCTTTTTCTTTTAATCCCGATTGAAGATGTTTTACTATTTTCCAAAGATTTTCTCTTAATTCAGGCTTAGTTCGTAATAATTCGAGCCTCTTAATAGCTCCAAATACCATTGGCATAGGTAACGATTTAGCATAAACCTGCGAACGCATATTGTATTGTAAAAAGTTTATAACGTCTTCGGTACTTGCAACAAAACCACCAATTCCAGCCATTGATTTAGCAAAAGTTGAAAAATAAATATCAACTTTATCCATAACCCCAAAGTGTTCGCCGGTTCCAGCACCGGTTTTTCCCATTGTTCCAAAACCATGAGCATCGTCAACTAAAAATCTGAAATTAAATTTTTTCTTTAATTCTACAATTTTATCAAGTTTTCCTAAATCGCCCATCATTCCAAAAACACCTTCAGTAATAACCAAAATTCCGCCTTTAGTTTTTTCAGTAAGTCTTGTTGCTCTTTCAAGTTGTTTTTCAAGACTTTCCATGTCGTTATGTGGATAAACAAATCTTTTTCCGATATGTAATCTTAAACCATCTAATATACAAGCGTGAGCATCAGAATCATAAACAACAGCATCGTTACGATTTAATAATGAATCTATTATAGATATCATACCAGGATAACCATAATTTAATAAATAAGCAGATTCTTTTCCTACAAATTCAGCTAATTTTGATTCAAGTTCTTGATGTTTACTTGTTTCACCCGACATCATTCTTGCACCCATAGGATAAGCAAGACCCCAATCTTTAGCAGCTTCAGCATCAACTTTTCTAACTTCAGGATGATTAGCTAAACCTAAATAATTATTCAAACTCCATGTTAATACTTCTTTTCCTCTAAATTTCATTCGAGGTTGAATTTCGCCTTCAAGCTTAGGAAAAGCAAAATAACCATGAGCTTCTTTTTGATATTGACCAAGAGGTCCTCTATTTGCTAAAATTTTATCGAATATGTCCATGATATATTAAATTTTATGCAAATGTATTTTTTTTAATCCACAAAAAAAACAATAGATTCGATTTTTATAATGATGTTGAAAAGTGTAATTTTAATTTACTTGATTTTGACTTAGTCTTAACATTAATTGTTAATAACTAAACCTAAATTAAAACTCTTTATTTATAATCAAATGTTTAATTTTGCATTGATAAAAAGATGGGGTGCCAAAAATTACAGG
>MENC01000087.1:10342-12057 GCA_001768155.1 Bacteroidetes bacterium GWA2_30_7 | reverse complement strand
GTTTATGATTTTTAAAACACACATAACACATTTATATTATTCTTAAATAATCAACCAACGTACATCTTCTTTCTCTGGAAAATGTCCTTGCTCGTGTAACGCCTTCTCCTGTCGGGCTTGCAATAGTAAATGATGCAAAACCTGCTCCACCTTTCCCTAATCCGGCGTAACTTGGACCATTTTTTATAAATATTGAACAATTCATAGCTTTTGCCATTTTAGTAAGTTTCTCAATATTTAATGAGTGCATCATTGCCGTATGACGGAATCCATGTTCGCAGTCAACAGCCAAATCAATTGCTGTATCAACATCTTTCACTCTTACAATTGGCATAACGGGCATTAATTGTTCTGTCCAAACAAGTGGATGATTTCTGTCAACTTCACAAATTAAAAGTCGGGTTGTAGAAGGAACATTCAGCCCGATTGCTTTTGCTATAAAATCGGCATTCTTTCCTACATAAGTTTTTTCTGCCGCTCCTTCGTGTCCGGGTCCACCGGGGTCACAAATTACTAATTCGGTAATTTTTTTAATTTGGTCGCCTGTAAGCTCAAAAGCTCCGTGCTTTTTCATTTCTTCTTTTAATCTGTCGGCAACTGACTCAACCACAATGACTTCTTTTTCGCAAATACAAATTACATTGTTATCGAAACTTGCTCCGTCAACTATATCTTTAGCAGCTTTTGGAATGTTTGCAGTTTCATCTACAACAACTGGTGGATTTCCTGGACCTGCTCCAATTACTTTTTTTCCGCTGTTCATTGCAGTTTTTACAACAGCCGGACCACCTGTAACTACCATAATTGCAATCTTTTTGTGTGCCATCAATTCTTTTGCCGATTCAATTGTTGGCTCATCAATACAAGTAACAAGATTAACTGGTCCTCCGGCTTCAATAATTGCTGTATTTAAAAGACTTATAATTGATGCAGAAACTTTTTTTGCCGATGGATGGGGATTAAAAACCACAGCGTTTCCTGCGGCTACCATTCCTATTGCATTGCTGATAATTGTTATTGTAGAATTTGTGCTTGGTGTAATAGAACCAATAACTCCAAAAGGTGCTCTTTCAATCAGAGTCAAACCATTATCGTCTGTATATGTTTCTGGCACAATATCTTCTACTCCAGGAGTTTTATCAATTCCTAAAGTGTTTTTAATAATTTTATCTTCCCATCTGCCGAGTCCGGTTTCTTCGTGAGCCATTTTCGAAAGAATTTCGTTATATTCCGATGAAGTTTTTCGAATATTTGCGATAATTTTTTTACGTGTTTCTAAAGATATTTTTGTAAACTCTTTGAAAGCAATATCCGAAGCCTCTACAGCCATATTCAGGTTTGAAAATACTCCCAGTTTTTTTTCTTTATTTATCGAAGTTGAAGGTAAATTCATACTTTTGATAACCTCTTCAACTAATTGTCTGATATTTTGTTCCAAATTATCCATCGTAATTATTTTTTACATGAAAAACGGTTTAATTTCTTTATGTGGTTGAGGAATTATTATTTCCATACAAAGTTGATTTTTTTCTTTAACTTTTGCGGTTGCAACTTGCATAGCAGCTTCAACTGCATCAAGTGTTCCCATAATTTTTACATAAGATTTACCACCAAATCCAATTGCAATTCTTATTTCAATTATTTTTACTCCTCCTGTTTTAACTGCAAAATCACCGGCTTCAATGCTTGATGTAACTGAAAGAGTTTCAATAATT
>MENC01000087.1:4869-10312 GCA_001768155.1 Bacteroidetes bacterium GWA2_30_7 | reverse complement strand
ACATTTCCTATTGCAGATACTACATCTTGATGAACCATTGGCAGATAAAGGCTGTCAACTAAATATTCTTTTCCTGTTTCTAAACCTTTTTTAAAAGAATATTCCACTGATGCAACATCGCCGCTAAAAACGATAATATATTTTCCGGGACATATTGTTCTGGCTTCTATGATTTTAACTGGTGCTATTTTTACCATATCATCAAGAACTTTTATACCAATTGCAATGCTGCTGAATTCTAAAACGGCTAAAACAGTTATCTCCATCAAACTTACTTTCTATAAACTATTTTGTCGTTTTCGTCAATTAAATCTATTATTCCTACAATTAAAGCATCAAGTGGTTTATTAACTGTTTGTGAAGTTTCTCTTGCTGATGAGCCTTCTGCAACAATTACCATTTCATTATTTCCGGCTCCGACTAAATCAAGAGCAACAATAAAATCGCCTTTTCTGTCGCCGGATTGATTGCATTTTTCTATTAAAAGATATGATGCTCCACTAATACCGTCATTTTTTACAGTGCTAACAACTGTTCCAACTACTTTTGCCAAAATCATTTTACTTAATCTTTTCGGTAAGTATATTCGCCATCTTTTTCAATAAAATCAACTATTGCAATAATTGCAGAATCTGTTGGTTTCCCTTCGGTTGTGTTAGTAAATCGCGCACTGCTGCCAGAAACGTAAAATACAATTTCGCCGACTCCTGCACCAACGCTGTCCATTGAAACTACAAAATCGTTTTTTCCTTTCATTGTTACCGGATCAATTTTCTCTAAAAGAAGAAGTTTTAATCCTTCCATTTTTTGAGATTTTTGAGTGGCTACGACTGTTCCAACTACTTTTGCTAAAATCATTTTGATTTTTGGATTTAGAATTTAGAATTCAGGATTTTTCATTCCTGAACCTAAACAAGTAATTACTATTTTTTTGTACTAACTCTTCCAAGTGGTAATGCTGTGTCAACATTTCCATGTGGTCGAGGAATTACGTGAGTTGAAACTATTTCGCCAACTTTTTCGGCTGCTCTAACTCCTGCATCAACTGCTGCTCGAACTGCTGCCACATCTCCTCTTACAATTGCAGTTACAAAACCACCGCCAATTTTTTCATAACCAATAAGTTCAACTTTTGCTGCTTTAACCATTGCGTCTGAGGCTTCTACCATAGCTATAAAACCTCTTGTTTCAATCATTCCTAATGCTTCTGTGTTATCGTTCATAAACGTTTTCTCCTATTTTAAATTTATTTTAATAATTACTTTCTCTTCCTGATATTTCAGAAAGTCTTTTTTCTACAATATTTTTTGCTTCTAAAATTTCGGCTTCTTCTCCGGCAATATAAACACGACCAAATTTGCCGAAACCTATTACTTCAACAATATTGATTCTGGCAGCTTTTTCGGCTTCATTAGCAGCATAATAAGCATATCCGGCAGGTTCTACTTCGAGAATAAATAAAGTATCACCGCGAAGAATCATATTTCCAAACCTTGTGCGGTTAATTAGTTGAGCATGATGGTCTTCAACATTTTTAATTAACTGGCTTGTAAGAATTCTGGGTTTAAGCCTTTTGTCTTCGGTTTGCTCAATTGCGTTTAAAACAGCTTCTCCTGCCATTCGGGTATCTCCCTGACTATCGGAATGAACCTCCAACATTCCGTAAGCACGTTCTACAATCTGCATTCCGGGAGTTACATTAGTTGCTTTTAAGGCAACATCAGTTAATTTATTAATTTCTATACCTGGTGCTATTTCAATTATGCAACAAGCTTGTCCGCCAACCGGAAGGTATCCTCTCGAAACTGTCGAAAGATACGATGCCATTTGAAGTTGTAGGGAATCTAAAAAAACATACGTTCTTAGGTCAACCATAATTATTTTCCTTTCTTAATTGATTTATTACTAAGTGGTAATGCACTGTCAACATTGCTGTGTGGACGTGGAATTACGTGAGTTGAAACTACTTCGCCAACTTTTTCGGCTGCTGCAACTCCTGCGTCAACTGCGGCTCTAACTGCTGCAACATCGCCACGAACAATTGTGGTTACAAAACCACCACCAATTTTTTCAAATCCAACTAATTCTACTTTAGCGGCTTTTACCATTGCATCTGATGCTTCAACCATTGCTGCAAAGCCTCTGGTTTCAATCATTCCTAATGCTTTCATTTCATTGTCTGTCATATTATTTCTCTGTTTTAAAAGTTTATAATCTAATTTGATTATTTTTATAATATAAATGTAAATGTAAAATTTATACTTCAAGTAAATATCATAATGTTGTAAAAATATTAATTTTTGGGATATAAAAAATTATTTTATTCCAAAAAATTAAAGACGTTATTACGATTTACGATTTACAATTTACGATTTTGTTGCATTTTTGAGGAGAAGTATGGTTTAATATGAGTAATTTTATAAAACAACTTTTTTGACTTGATTCTTTCTATTATATTTGTAGCATGGACGAGAATTTAGACAACATAGAAGAAAACGAACTAAATTCAAACGGAGAAGAAATTCACGATGAAGCTGAACCATTGAGTCAGCCAACTTCTGTAATGCAGAATATTAAGCATTTATCCGGAATGTTTCAGAATTGGTTTTTGGATTATGCTTCTTATGTTATTCTCGAAAGAGCCGTTCCGCACATCGACGATGGTTTTAAACCAGTTCAGCGGCGTATTCTTCATGCAATGAAACAACTCGATGATGGTCGATTTAATAAAGTTGCCAATATCATCGGTCACACAATGCAATATCACCCACATGGCGATGCTTCTATAAACGATGCACTTGTTCAAATTGGTCAACGTGAGCATATTGTTGACACTCAAGGAAATTGGGGAAATATTCTTACCGGAGATAGTGCTGCTGCTCCACGTTATATCGAATCACGGCTTTCAAAATTTTCGTTGGAAGTAATATTCAATCCTAAAACTACCGAATGGAAGTTATCTTACGATGGCAGAAACCGCGAACCTGTTACTCTTCCTGTTAAATTTCCGATGTTGCTTTATATTGGAGTAGAGGGAATTGCTGTTGGTTTGGCATCGAAAATATTACCACATAATTTTAATGAATTAATTGATGCATCAATAGCTTTTCTGAGAGGAGATAGTTTTCAATTATTTCCAGATTTTCCGACCGGAGGTTTTGCCGATTGCTCACGATACAGCGATGGTTTGCGCGGAGGAAGTGTAAAAATAAGAGCCAAAATCAATAAACTTGATAAAAAAACACTGGTCATTACTGATATTCCTTTTGGAAAAACAACAGGGGGAATTATCGAATCTATTTTGAAAGCAAACGACAAAGGAAAAATCAAAATCAAAAAAGTTGATGATAATACTGCCGAAAATGTCGAAATTGTTATTCATTTAGCACCCGGAACTTCGCCCGATATTACAATTGACGCACTTTATGCTTTTACCGATTGCGAAGTTTCTGTTTCGCCAAATTCGTGTGTAATTGAACACGATAAACCAAAATTTTTAGGCGTAAATGAAATTTTACGATTATCGACACATCGCACACTCTCAATACTTAAAAGAGAACTTGAAATTAGAATTAGCGAACTTAACGAAGATTGGCATTATTCGTTGCTCGAAAAAATATTTATCGAAAATCGTATTTATATAAAAATTGAAAAATGCGAAACTTGGGAATCAATTATCGAAACCATTGATAAAGGACTTGAACCATATAAGCATCTGTTAAGAAGAGAAGTAACCCGTGAAGACATTACAAAGCTAACCGATATAAAAATTAAACGAATTTCACGATTCGATGCCTATAAATCGGATGAACATATTAAAAATATTGAAACCGAAATAGACGAAGTAAATAACCATCTTGTATATATTGTTGATTATACAGTTAATTATTTTATTCAAATTAAGAAAAAGTACGGAGCCAATTGTGACCGTAAAACTGAAATTCGAAATTTCGATACAATAGAAGCTGCAAAAGTTGTTATAGCAAACGAAAAACTATATGTTGACCGTAAAGAAGGCTTTATGGGAACATCGCTTAAAAAAGATGAATTTGTTTGCGATTGTTCTGATATTGACGATATTATTGTTTTCCGCAGAGATGGAAAATATTTGATTACAAAAGTATCAGATAAAAATTTTGTAGGTAAAGATATTATTCATATTGAGGTATTTAATAAAAACGATGACAGAACAATATATAATATAATTTATCGTGATGGAAAAAATGGCAACGTTTTTATTAAACGTTTTCCTGTAAAAGGCGTTACACGCGATAAAGAATACGATGTTACAAAAGGAACTGAAGGCTCTAAAATTCTGTATTTCAGTTCTAACCCAAATGGAGAAGCCGAAATTGTAAAAGTATTTTTGAAGCCAAAACCAAAGTTACGTAAACTTGTTTTTGAAGCCGATTTTACCGAAGTAGCAATTAAAGGAAGAAGTTCGATTGGAAATACTTTAAGCAAAAACGATGTACACAAAATATCACTCAAAGAACAGGGCGTTTCTACACTTGGCGGAATTCATATCTGGTTCGACGATACAGTTTTAAGGCTTAATTCTGATGAACGAGGTAAGTATCTGGGCGAGTTCTTAGGTGATGATAAAATTGCAGTTATTACAAAATCGGGAAAATACAGGCTTTGCTCTTACGATTTTTCAAATCATTTTGAGGAAGATATTGTAATAATTGAAAAATACGATTCGGCAAAGGTTTTTAGCCTGATTCATTACGATGGCGAACAAAAGTTTTACTATTTCAAACGATTCCAACTAGAATTTACCGAAAAGGAACAATTGCTAATCAGCGAATTTGCCGATTCGTCTTTTATAACTATTTCAGAAGATAAGCATCCAAAATTTGAAATAGAATATGGTGGAAAAAACTCAGGCAGACCACCTGAAATTATTGATGCCAATGAGTTTATTGCAATTAAAGGATTTAAGGCTCGTGGAAAACGAATAAGCACTCTTGAAATTAAAAATTTTACATGGCTTGATTCATTAGAGGATGAGGAATCGGATGTTATTTATAATCCTCAATCAGAATCAGATAATTCTAATTTAGATTTTGAAGAATCTGATGTTGAGCTTAGGGTTGATGAAACAGATGTTGAAGATTCTGAGCAAGAGTCTAATGACGACATTTTAGAAATTGTTGAAAAGAATGATATTAATACTGATGAATCAGTTGAAGAAACCTTAAATATTATTGATAACATAGAAGTTAACGACGAAAAGGAAAAAGATTTAAACCAACAAACTGAAGAAAATGTAATACCTGAAATTAAACCATCTATATCAAAATTAAAAAAATCTAAAAAATCTAAATCAAGTACTGATACCGATTCTATACAGATTAGTTTGGATTTTTAAAAAAATACAAAACAAGTTTTCAAATTGAAATTTTTTGTCGAAAACTACCAAAAAGATTTATCAATATCA
>MENC01000087.1:0-4810 GCA_001768155.1 Bacteroidetes bacterium GWA2_30_7 | reverse complement strand
GGTTTACAAGTTCCTCATCGCCAGGACCGGACATTGCTTTCGGACAAAGACATTTTTCTGTTCCACATGCCGATTGTAAATTTAAATTTGGCAAAACTTCGTCGCTGTAAACGCATTGAATATTTCCTTCTCTAACGCCCCATTTTCTTAATCTTTTACGAATCATTCTTGCAAACGGACATCCATGTATATCCCAGATTGAGCCGGTTTTTATTCGTGTTGGGTCAACTTTTAGTGCTGCTCCCATTGATGAAAAAAACTTAGAATCGGTTTCAATTGCCGATTTTATTAATTGAACTTTATGGCTCAAACTGTCGATAGCATCAATAATATAATCATAAGAACCAATATTGAAAAATTCGTGATTATCTTGATTATAAATCATTTGAAAATCTGTTACTTCTGCATCAGGATTTATATCAAGCAATCGTTTTTTTAAAGCAATTGTTTTTACTTCTCCAACATTTGAATAAGTTGCCATCGATTGTCGGTTAATGTTTGTAACACAAATTCTATCAGAATCAACTATTGTAAGTTTTGAAATACCTGTACGAATAAGACTTTCGGCACACCAGCTGCCAACCCCGCCAATTCCAAAAATTATGACTTTCTTTTCGGAAAGTTCTTTCATTTTTTCTTTGCCAAAAACCAATTCGGTGCGATGAAAAATTCCTCGGTTCATTAATTATGTTTTAATGTGTTCGTGTTTGCATGTGTTCCAGTTATTATTATTAAGCACTTCTGCTTATCAAACATTTTAGATGCAAAATTAAAAAGTATCCCAATCTATCCAAAAAGATAAATTTTATATTTCTTTGTAAAAAAGATTAATATGTCACATGAGGGTAGTTCCATTAAATCAATAATTTATGCTTTTCTTGCAAATCTGGGAATTGCAATAATAAAAACCATAGCAGCAATTATCACAGGTTCAGGCTCTATGCTTGCCGAATCGATTCACTCTTTTGCCGATTGCGGTAATCAAGGATTATTATTTTTAGGCTTAAAACGTTCAAAAAAAGAACCTACACCTGAATATCCTATGGGATATGGGAAGGAGATTTATTTTTGGTCGTTTATAGTTGCAATAATGCTTTTTAGTATGGGTGGAATATTTTCTATTTACGAAGGGATTCACAAACTTAGCTCAACGGAATCTTTGACAAATCCATACATGGCAATAATTGTTCTTGCTGTAAGCATTGTACTTGAGGCAGCGTCTCTTATGGGTTGTTTAAAGGAGGTAAATAAAATTCGTGGCAATCAAAAGTTTTTATATTGGTTACGTAATTCAAACAAAAGCGAATTAATTGTTGTACTTGGTGAAGATATTGCAGCATTATTAGGGCTTGCATTTGCCTTGGTTGCTATTACTTTAAGTGTAATTACCGGAAATCCAATTTATGATGCTATCGGAAGCATTGGTATTGGAGTATTATTAACGGTTATATCTTATTTTATTGGAATAAAAGTAAAGGGTTTATTAATTGGGAAGAGTATTCCTGCCGATGAACGCAAAATTATTATGAAAACCTTAACAAGTAACTCAAAAATTGAAAAAGTTTACAATATGATAACTGTTCAATTTGGCGATAACACTATGGTTGCAGTAAAAGCCAAACTAACAGACTCTAAATCAATTGACGAAATTTCTGAAAATATAAACATTTGCGAACAGGAAATTAAAAACAAACTTCCATCGGTAAAGTGGATATTTTTTGAGCCGGATAATAAGGAATAGTTTAATCATCGAAACCGGCTCGTTTAAATGCTCGGGCTTTTGGGAAAGTTTTTTCGATAGTTTTTCGTAATCGTTCAAGATGAACCAGAATATTTAGAATTTCATTTTCTTCGGAAGGAAAAATATTCATCAATTCGCCCCAAGCAGCTATTGAATCGTCTATTCCAATTAGTGCAACTTTTGCAGAACCATCTGAATCGTTTGGATAATCTGATTCGTCATCATCATTAAAATTACCTAACATTCCATGAATTGCTCGTTTGGTTTTAATATGTATTTGATATTGATACCAATGAATAACATCACAAACATCGTTGATATTCTCAATTTCTTTTATAGGGTCGGTACCTGGAATTTCAAGTTCAGCCTTTTGTGTCAATTCGTGCTGTTTTGATTTTGTAATTTCAGAATATGATTCGAACCACTTTTTAACCATATCAATATACTTATAAGATTCGGTTGCACAAACGTGATTTTCAGCCTCTTGATTAAGCAATTCCTCTTTTTTAGTAAAATCGGTAGTATCAATAGCATCAAGGTCGATTCCCATTTTGGCTGCATCTTCATAAATCATTTCTAATGTAATTTTGAATATTTCTGATAATTTATCCCAAAACTTTTTATTATTGATGTCGTTAGACTCTGTATCAGCTGATTCCTCTTCTCCCATCTGAAAATTCAGGCACTTAGATGTAAAACTACAACGCTCACACCAACGATTACAATAGTTATAAATTCCAGTAATATTATTAGGGTTTTCAGCTAGTTTTAAAAGTTTTTCTTTATCCATTTTTTTAAAAATTAATTTTAGATTTTTACTTCCAGTAATTTTTCATCAAATCAGAAACCCAAACCGGTTGTTTAATTTCGCCTTTTGGCTGAAATTCTTTGATTACAGGTTTAATGTCTAAAATCGGCGTTCCATTTATTGCGTCAAGAAATTTAACTTTAATTTTGCGACCATTATGCTCTATAAGTTCAACTGTGCAAAGACCAATTGTATTTGGACGGTTCTTTCTTCTTTGCCCAAAAATACCAACTAATGGATAATTTGGATTTCCTCGAGGATGTCCAGAGAAAACAATGTCTTTGTTATTAACTTTATCGAAAAAATAAATAATTTCGAGATGCGAAAAGTCTGAAATATTGTTGAAAGCTTCTGTTGGAACATATTCGGCTAGTTCTATTTCTGAAATAATTGTTTCCCAGAAGTCGTCGGTAGGCGTTGTTCGTGAGTTTTTTACAAAAGCAACAGGCTTTAGTTTTATTTCCATTTTATTACCAATCAATCATGCAACATCTATAAAATATTAATCCCTAACCTACATTGAATTCGTAATGGTAACGACCATGAAGTAAGATTAGCCTTGTCGAAAGCCGTTCCTGTAAAATTATAATTTGAATAATCAATACCTGAGTAGGTTTTGTGTCCTACACCAATAGAATATCCCATACTAAAATATAAAAAAGAACTACTTACAGTATAATTAAAAACAAAAGAAACTTCCTGAACTTTATATTGTGGTGAAAGTATAAGACTTTGATAATTATAGCCATTGCTTTGTAAAACATCTACCGCTACAGGTTTTACGTTATAATTTGAGTTTCGATATTCGAAGCCAAAACAAGGTCCAACATAACCTCGTCCAATATTTGCTTTTTCGATATATTTGTCCATATAAATCAAAAAAAATACTGATAAATCTCGCCCTGAATATATTATAGTGTCTTGTTTGTTAGAATCTTTCCATTTACCAAATCTATAATTATCGGTATATTCGTTGTAAGTATTTAAACGCAGTGCTGTGCCTATAAGCCCTAATCTTAATTCGGCATATAACGGAACTTGTCTTAAAAATTTATAAAAGCCTAATTTTACAGGTGCTGTTGCTATGCTAAGGTCGATGCTGGCTGACGGAGAGCGATTGCTTTTTTTCTTTGCCTTCATTTCTTTTTTTGCCCACGAAGCACCGTCATTGTCGCCTAATGCTTCGTAATATTTTACAAGTAATTCTAATTCAGATTCTGAAAAATAGCTTCCTTTTAAACGAATAAGTTCGACTGCTTTTTTTAAATGTGCCGAATAAAAACTATTGTCATCGCTCAACGAACTATAAGCGTTACTAGCATAAGACCAGGCAAATGCGGAGTTTTTATAGTCTTCACTAACTGATGAGAGTGTAAAATCGACCATCTTTTTAGCATTAATATCAATAAAGCCCCAGTAACTCCCTTGTTTAACTGCTGCAAGCCCATCTTCAAATGGCATTGCATTGTCGTATTGATGTTTAATTTTTGTTGTTCCAGTTTTATCAATATAACCCCACAATTTATCCTTATTTACACCTGCAAGTCCTTCCGAAAAAGATGTTGCTGATAAATATTCAGTACTTATGGCTGATTTTCCCAACTTATCAATAAATGAAACTTTTCCTACTGTTTTTACCCATGCAATTCCATCTGAAAAATCGCCGGCATCGTCGTATTTAAAATCAATAACTGTTTTGCCATCTTTATCAATATATCCCCACTTTTTGGCTTTACAAACTGGAGCAAGTCCTTCGGTAAAAAACCAAGCATTATCATATAAATAATCAATCACAAGACCTCCTGTTTCGTTAATGTAACCCCATTTGTCGGTTTTTTTGACAGCCGCTAGACCTTGATTAAAACCAAGTGCATTATCGAATTGATGAGTAATAACAAGTGTTTTTGATGTATTGTAATATCCATATTTTCCACTTTCAAGTTTCGGATATAACGTTGGTTTAGTTTGTGAGAAAGAGTTTATACTCAATAATACGAGTAAAAATATTATTACTTTAGTTGTCATATTGTTGAATTTTATATTGTTAATTGCTATATGGTTAAATTGCTACATTGTTACTGATGCTGAAACCTTAAATATTAAATATTACATTCTTAAATCCTAATCCCCAACAGTGTTACATCGTCAATTTGTTCGTGTTCGCCTTTCCAATTTTCAAAAGTTAGAGCAAGTATTTTTTGTTGTTCGGTCATTGACTTTTCTGAAATTGTTACAAGCATTTCTTTTAATCGTTTCGACAT
>MENC01000086.1 GCA_001768155.1 Bacteroidetes bacterium GWA2_30_7 | reverse complement strand
AAATAAAAGTTTGACAGAAATTGTTTTAAGCTCAAATGATTTAACCGATAGAGCAAGAAACAATAAATTACTTCCTGCCGAAATTCAAAATGGAACTTTTACTGTAACAAATATTGGTACTTTTGGAAGCATAGCCGGAACTCCAATTATTAATCAACCACAAGTTGCAATTTTAGCAATTGGTGCAATAGTTAAAAAACCGGCAGTAATTTCAACAGAATATGGCGATTCAATTGGAATTAAGCAGCAGATGATATTATCGTTAGCTTATGACCATAGAATAGTTGACGGAGCATTAGGAGGAATGTTTTTACAAAAAGTTTCATATTATATTGAAAATTTTGATGTTAGCAATAGTTTTTAAGTTTTTTATTATATTGCGAAAATTTTATAAATACTTAGATTTCAGTATATGAAAAAATTTATTTGCGTAATTAGCTTATTATTATTAGGTTGTATTCCGTTTTATGGACAGGAAAAATCTTTTAAAGATATTTATTTTAATGCCGAGAGCTTATTAGATGCAGGAAATTATAAAGAAGCAGTAATTAATTATCAGGAATTATTAAAAATGCAACCAAATAATGCAAATATTTGTTTTAAAATAGGCTATTGTTATGTAAATACAATTTTAGAAAAAGACAAATCTATTCAATATTTAGAAACAGCTTCAAAAAACATATCCGACAAATATAATGGAGATTCAGAAAAAGAAAAAAATGCACCGGTAGATGTTTTATATTGGCTTGGAAAAGCATATCATGTAAATTATAAATTTGAAGAGGCTATTAAAATTCTGAATGAATATAAACCAAAAATTGAAATTGAAAATAAAGATTTAATTAGCGAAGTTGATAAAACTATTAATTATTGTAAAAATGGACTTGAATTAATTAAAAATCCTGTAACATTTAATATTACAAACTTAGGAAGTGGAATAAATACAGAATTTTCTGAACACAGTCCTGTATTTTCTGCAGATGAATCTGTTTTAATTTTCACTTCAAAAAGAGAAGGAACAACAGGTGGAAAAAAGTTTGAAAATGGTGAGTTTTATGAAGATATTTATATATCAAATAAAAAAGAAAATGGTACTTGGTCAACTCCAAATACAGCAGGAGTAAATATCAATACTTCTGAAAATGAGGCAACTATAGGGCTTTCGATAGATGGACAAACATTATTTATTTATAAAGATGATAACGGCGATGGAAATATATATTATAGTGTTTTAAATGGCGAGGAGTGGTCAATTCCCGAAAAATTTGGACCAACAATTAATACAAAATCTCGTGAAACTCACGCATCAATTTCAGCAGATGGTAATTATATTTATTTTACATCAGAACGTAAAGGAGGTTATGGAGGCTTAGATATTTATGTAGTAAAACGTCTTCCGGGTGGTGGCTGGGGAGATGCACAGAATTTAGGAACCAAAATTAACTCCCCTTTTAACGAAGAAGGTCCATTTATTCACCCAGATGGTGTTACTTTATTTTTTAGCTCCGAAGGGCATAATAGTATTGGAGGATACGATATATTTTATTCGGTTATTGATAATGAAACTCGTTTATGTACCGAAGCAAAAAATATTGGCTACCCAATTAATACTGCCGAAAATGACGTTTTTTATGTACCAACCCCTGATGGAAAAAGAGCATATTATGCTTCATACCAAGCAAATGGTGTAGGCAGTTCTGATTTATATTTAATAACTTTATCAGAATCTGAAGAAAAACAACTTACTGTAATTAGCGGTGTTATCGAAAAAAACGATAAATCAATTCGTAATGTTAATATTGTTGTTACAAATTTGAAAGATAAAACTGTAGTCGGTAATTATACACCAAATTCAAAAACCGGTAAGTTTTTATTTATTTTAACACCAGGCGATTATAATGTTTTATACGAATCAGATGATAAGTTATATTATTCAGAAAATATTAAAGTCGAAGAAGGTTCAGCATATAAGCAAATTAATAAAGCAATTAATTTAGCTCCTATTTTAATTGGAGATATAAACGAAACATATATCGCTGAATTTGAAGTTGGTAGCTCAAAAATTAATGCTCAAATTGATGAAGAGTTGATTAAGCTAAACGAATTATTAAAAAAGAACAAACAACTAATTGTCGACATCAAATTACCTGATGATTCTAAAAATAAAAAATTAAATGCTTCAAGAAAAAAATCTGTAATAGATAATTTAATTAGCAAAGGAATAGACGAATATAGAATAATGTCAGGATTAAAAGTAGCAAGCGAGCAAGATAATATAGTAGCTATAAATATTTCAGAAAAAACAGCTATACTTGCATCAAATGATACAAAAACAACAATTAAAAATGATGAAAAATCAAATAATGATAATGTCGTAAAAGCAGTAGGTACAGGTGCAGACGTCGAAATTGATAACGTATTTTTCGATTTTAACAAAGCTCAAACAAATGAATACTATAATAATTTAAATAAGTTAGCCGGATATTTAGTTGAAAATCAAAATTCAATTATTGAAATTCATGGATATACCGATTTGCAGGGCGATGAAGAATACAATATGCAGTTATCAATCAGAAGAGCTTCATTTGTAAGAGATTATCTTATTGAAAAAGGAGCTAAAGTAGAATCTATGAAAATTAAAGGCTTTGGTGAATCCAATCAAATTGCAATTGATTTAAGCCCCGAAAGTAGAAAATTCAACAGAAGAGTAGAATTTAAAGTTACTCAACAAGGAAATAAAACACTATCTGTGAAACAAATAAACATACCCGATAATTTCAAAATTAAATGATTGATTACAAGTAGCATATGTTGAAACGAATTTTATTAATATTTCTTTTTATTGTTTCAAGTTTATTTATTTTTAATAATGAACTTCATTCACAAAACATCTTAAAAAGTAAATTTGTTGATGCCGAATATTATTTTTTATTCGATGAATACTCTAAAGCTCTCCCAATGTATTTATCAATACTTCAGAAAGATTCGAATAATGCAAATATTAATTATCGAATTGCATTATGTTATATGAATCTTGTAGGGCAGAAATATAAAGCAATTCCATATTTAGAAAAAGCTGTAAAAGATATAACATATACATATAAAGAAGGCTCATACAAAGAAATCAGAGCACCTTTTGAAGCTTTCTTATATTTAGGAGATGCTTATAGAATTAATGAAGATATTGAAAAAGCAATAGAAGCTTATAAAAAATTTCAAAGCCTTTTAAAACCTGATGATGTATTTTTTCAACAAATTGTAACCAGACAAATAAAATCTTGTGAAAATGCTCAGGAGATGTTTTTTTCTCCAGTAGAAGTTGAAGAAAGTAACCTAGGCAGTCAAATTAATTCAACTTTTTACGAATATAACCCATGTGTATCTAGTACCGATGATTTGATGTTTTTTACAATGTCAAAAAACACTGAATTAATTCTGATGACTAAGTCAGAAAATGGTGTTTGGGAAAAACCAAAAAATATAACTAATGTTGTAAAATCTGTAGATGGAAATTGTAAAACAGTATCACTTTCACATGATGGAAAATTCTTATTCTTTTCTGATGATAATGCTGACAATAAAGGAGATTTATATGTTTCAAAGGTAAATAAAGGAAAAGTTCAACCAATGGATAATTTAAATAAAAACATTAATAGCCGTTATTCAGAAACTCATGCTTGTTTATCACCTGATGGTAAAATTCTTTATTTTACAAGCGATAGAAAAGATGGATTTGGAGGATTAGATATATATAAATCAAAAAAGAAAGATGGCGACTGGGGTGAAGCAGAAAATTTAGGCTCAACTATTAATACACCATTTAATGAGGAAACGCCATTTCTAACAGAAGATGGTAAATCATTATATTTTAGTTCCGAAGGGCATAATAGTATTGGAGGGTTTGATTTCTTTGTTTCATCAATGCTAGAAGATGGAAACTGGTCTGTACCACTTAATCTTGGCTATCCAATTTCAACAACTGATGATGATTTATTTTATAATCCAATTGCAAATGGCGAAAAAGCTTACACATACAGAACTAAAAATTATGGTGATGCCTTAAGTGATATTTTTAAAATTACACCTTCTATTACAAAACAACCTGAAAATGTTGTTTTTAAAGGCGAGATTTCATTTCAAGATAACCAAACCGATAATGCTTTAAATTCTAAAATAATATTAATAAACTCTGGTACAAAAGATACTTTTAACATTTTTAAACCAGATACAGCCACTCTTGAGTATAATTTTTCTGTGCCATTAACTAATTATGATATTATTTTTGAAACTAAAAATTATCAATCAGTTAATGAAAAATTTGTTGTACCAAATCTATTAATAAGAGTTGAGGTAAATTATAATATTGAGTTCGTTCCATTAGTTTTAGCTTCAAATAATATAAAAGCAGATAGTATAAAAACAATTAATAATTCAGTATCAGATAGTATAAAAAATGTTGAATCAAATATTACTAAAAACGATGTAGTTGTAAATGAAAATAAAAACGATAGCATTAAATTAACTAATGTAGTAAAACAAGATAGCATAAAAAATGTTGAATCAAACATAACTAAAAATGATATAGTTGTAAATGAAAATAAAAACGATAGCATTAAATTAACGAATGTTGTAAAACAAGATAGTATAAAAAATATTGAATCAAACATTACTAAAAACGATGTAGTTGTAAATGAAAATAAAAACAATGATGTTAAAAATACAGAAAAAAATAATACAGAAAATGTAAATAATAACAACAAAGGTCTTTATGTAATTAAAAGTGTGTATTTTGACTTTTCAAGCTCGTCATTAAATGCAGAATCTAAATCTGAAATCGAAAAGTTGTATTTGTTAATGAAGGCAAATTCACAGTTACAAATTGAATTAGTTGGACATACCGATTCTAAGGGAAATCCCGAGTTTAATAAAATACTTTCCGAAAAACGTGCAAAATCAGTCGTTAGTTATTTAAAATCAAAAGGAATTTCTTCAAACAAAATTAAAACAATTGGAGTTGGAGAAGATCAAAGTGTGGCAATTAACGAAAACCCTGATGGAACCGACAATCCTGATGGTAGAAAATTAAATAGAAGAGTTGATATAAATATATTAAATGCCGGAAACGAAAATGTTGTTGTTGAAAATATTTATGTACCCGATAATTTAAAAGTTGACGAATCAACCGAATATTTTGTTTTATTGAAAGAAAGCAACAAGTTATTATCAAGCTCTGATTTTGCAAAATATGGAAGCAGCTTTAGTAACCCTTCAGTAAGACAACTTAATGGAAAATATTATTATTTTACAGGTAAATTTGCTAAAAAACCAAATGCTGTTTCATTATTAAACGAAGCAATCGACAATGGTTTTGCCGAAGCTAAAATTTTAAACACTCATGAATTAAATCGTTATCAACCAGTATCCAATGAAAAATCTAATAACGATATTGTAAACAACACTTCGTCATTTGCATCTACAGATAATTATACAGTTCAAATTAAAGCATTATCTAAAAATATTCCGCCATCTGAATTTTCTGGATTAACCGGAATTTCTGTTACCGAATGTACCGATGGATTTTATAGATATACAATTGGCGATTTTTCTGATTATGATGCTGCCCGATTACAAAAAAGTAAAGTTATTGAAGCAGGATTCCCCGATGCTTTTATTATTAAAGTAGCACAACTTAAAAGTAAATCAGGGAAGCTAAAGTTAGAACCTCAAACTAATAATAACAGCCAAAATTCTGATGTAAATTCAAATTCATCATCAAAATTTACAATTCAACTTAAAGCACTGAATAGTCCATTATCAAAAGATTACTTCAAAGACCTTGAAGGAGTTAAAGAGACTTATTGTGCCGATGGTTTTATTCGTTATACTTTAGGGGAGTATAATAATTATAATGTTGCAGCATTTGACCTTGCAAAAATTAAAGAACAAGGTTTTAATGATGCATATGTAGTTGATTTTTCGAATTATAAACCAATCGAAAAACAATCATTTCAGGTAAATACTTCCGCCACATTTACCATTCAGATTAAAGCCTCAGCAAATGCGGTTGATAAAAGCGAATTTAAAGGCTTAGAACCTGTTAAAGAATTCATTGGCACAGATGGATTTCACCGCTATGCTTATGGTGAATTTCCCAACTATGCAAGTGCCAAAGCCGAATGGGAAAAAATAATCACAAATGGTTTTCCAGATGCATTTATTGTAAATATTGAAGCTTACAAAAACAAGTAAATCGAAAGGTTCTCATCAACTTATACTTTTTTTGACAGGATATACAAGATTTCCAGATTAATCTTGTTAATTCTGTAATCCTGTCTAAATTAGGATTGCATATATATTACTTTGGATTTCGTATCTATTGCTTTGATACTTACTAATAAACATCTTTGTTTTTAATTTGTTTTGGTTAAAAAGTTTTATATTTGGTTTTTAAAAAAATAAAAAACAAACTTAAATTATGACAGAAGTACAAAAATTATTACCAAAATGGATACTCATAGTATCAGGACTTTTTGCATTAATGGAACTTATGGTAAGTGGAGCATTATGCTTTTCACCGCAATCCGTTTTGGATACAGTTGACCTTAACGCAAAAGGCGTTGACTACGTTATTTATATGTGGGCTGCCCGACAATTTGCACTTGGTTTTATCTTTGCTTTTGCAACATTAAAAAAATCAATTCCGATGCTGACTATTGCATATATTTTCTTTTTGGTAATGTTTTTTGGCGACTTTATAATTGGAATTTTGTAAAAAGAAAATTCACTAATCATTAGTGCTATAGTAATGTGTCTTATTTCTTCAGCAATGATATTTGCGATAAATAGGAGAAAATAATAGTTGAGTTTGATTCCAATAAAAAGCACGACCAACAAACAGAACATGGGTTTCTGATAAAGCTGAAATAAAGCAGAAGGGTTGTGTTTACTGTACAAATTTGGGAAGTAAAATAATTGGTTGGGATTATTGAGATGTTATGGCGAATATCGGAGGTCCTATTTAAATGTTTTGGTCTGGTTACAATATTTAATGAAATTACAAAAAATAGTTTAGTGGAGGGTTCGTAATTTTAAGAGTAAATAAAAATATTAACTTTAATAGGTTGATTTGTCTCTTATTTGTTATCTTTATTGCCTTAAAA
>MENC01000085.1 GCA_001768155.1 Bacteroidetes bacterium GWA2_30_7 | reverse complement strand
AAATAATGAATTTACCTGAGTCATAGCCAATTATACCAACTATTCCTTCCTGAAATCTGTATGATAAACCTGTAACTAAATTGTTATTATACTTGAATTTTAAATTAAAATCGAAACTCAATTTTGCCGATTCTGTACCTTTTATCAATAATGTTGGCTCAATAGTAAATTTTTTTCTAACATCCTTTTCAAATCCCATGTGTAAGAAATAATGACGTTTCAGAAAATAAACATTGTCCATAATTAACATACTACTAAGCAATTGCCTAACACCCAAGCCAACATTAAAATCGTTAGCTTTATAATAAAAACCAAACGCAATATCTGGTTTAATTGCACTGCTTGCACCATAACTAACAATTGGGTCGGCAGGTTCACGCAGTTTAAAACCCGATTCTACAAAAGTATATTGCTCAACAGTTAACGAAAGCCCAAGTGTTAAACGTTTTGTTTTGGCAGCAATCGGATGAAAAGAATATGCTAGTTCAGCTCCTAATGAACCTGCAACACCTGCCTTATCGTTAACTATTATTAAACCAAGTCCGTGCTTATTTTTTATTCTGCCATGAATAAAACCCGATTGTGTAAAAGGCGATGTTGGAAAACCAAGCCATTGCTTACGAATATCCAATCCTATTTCGCCACAACTATTTGCACCTGCCATAGCAGGATTATACACAATCAGATTGTGCATATATTGGCTGTTATGAGCAACTTGCTGCGAAATCAGTTGTTTAGCCGATAGCATGAGAAAAAGCAATATTAAAAATACAATTCTCATTTTCAATGTTTAACGGTTACTATACCTGCATATCTTTCTCCGGTTCCTAAAACAACTTCATAATAATAAGTTGCTGTTGGAACTTTAACTCCCAAATATTTTCCATCCCATTGAGGGTCATAACCTTTTGAATGAAAAACTTTTGTTCCCCAACGATTGTAAACAGTAACTTTGCAATCATCGTCAAGTCCTGTTATATCCCATGTGTCGTTTGTATTGTCGCCGTTTGGAGTAAATGCGTTTGGAATATCCAGACAAGGTTCTCCTTCTGGTACAATAACTTCTGTTTCATCTTTGCAATTATCTGAATCTGTTGTAGTAACTGTATAAGTTCCCTCCTTCACTCCTACTATTACAGCACCATTTTGTCCATTCGACCATTGATAAGAATATGGCGATGAGCCATTTTCGGAACTTAGAGCAACTGTAACCGACCCTACACAGCCACCAGCAGTATAATTAGTAATAATTTCATCTGTTGTAACTGTAATTGTAGTATCGCAATCGTTTGAATCGGTAACTTTTAAGCTGTAAGTTCCAGATTGAACATTAGGTAAATCCTGAGTGGTTTCATTAGTTGACCAAATGTAATCATAACCAGACTCTCCTCCAGAAACCGTAACATCAATATCTTTTGTTCCATCGTTGTTACATTTTATTGTATAACTAACATTTATTGGCTCAGGTTGGTTTATTTCGAAAGTGGCAGTTGTATCACAGCCATTATTTTCAGTTACTGTAACAGTATAACTCCCTTTTGGTAAATTTGAAATATCCTGAGTCGATTCTCCTTTTGACCATTGATAAGTATATGGAACTTCTCCGCCACTGACACTAATATCAATTGCCCCATCTGAACCTCCATAGCACGAAACGTCTGTGGTAGTTCCTGTTACAACCGGATTATCTCCTGTTTCAATTGTATATGATAAAGTAGTATCACAATCATTATAATCAACAATTTTTACTGAATATGTTCCGGGGCTTAAAATAGGAATGTCTTGTATTGTTTGACCATTTGACCATGAATATGTATTTGGCTCTGTACCACCAGAAACAGTTAAATTTATATAAAGTTCTTGATTACTGTTGCATTGAGCTTTAGGATAATCAGCTGAAACAGTAAAAATATTACGTGGTTTTTGAAGAGAAACAGGAATTGTATCTGTGCAGTCATCATTATCTTTTGCTACAATTGTATAAATTCCTTCAGGTAAATTATTAAAAACATTAGACGATTGAAAAGCTCCACCATTAATACTATAAGTAATTGGAGAAGAACCACTGGTATTAGATGATACAGTAATTTCTCCATTATTGTTTCTGCATGTTGGATTTTTTGAACTTTGTAATGTAATTGTAACATTATCAGGAGTTGATAAAATTACAGTTTCGTTGTTTTTGCAACCATCATTGTCTTTAACAAAGCATGTATATGTGTCGGCTGATAAGCTTGTATAAATTGAATCTGAAGAATATGTATTTCCTCCATCAATACTATACTGGTATGGTGAATTTCCATTACTTTCTGTAATTTGAATTGTACCATCATTGTTTAAGCAGGAAGGTTGAGTTGAAGTAGTGCTTATGTCCAAATTAGTAATATCAACTAAATTCACAATAATTGTATCTGTACATCCAGTTTGATTATCAATCATATAACAGCTATAGCTTCCTTCTGGCAAATTAGAATAAGTTGTATTTGAGCTGTAATTATTTCCATCAATACTATAATTTGCATTCGAACTATTTGAGCTTAAATTAATTTCTCCATCTGAATTTGTGCAAGTTGGTTCTTGTTTGGTTGAACTTAAATCTACTTCTGGGCTTATTGTTACTTTAATTGTATCTGAATCTACGCAACCGCCTTGAGTAGTAACAGTTACATTATATGTTCCATTGTTAACATTAATTGTTTGATTTGTTTCTCCAGTTGACCATTCATAAGATGAACCTGCATTTCCGGCATCTAAAGTAACATTCGAATTGGAGCAAATATTAATATCTTGTCCAAGATTTACAAAGTTTTGATTATCGCAATTTGCTAATTCGTACCATTCAAAAGTAAGCCCGCCAAAGTTATTATTAAAGTCTGTATCACTGTAATTTAAAGAAAATACTGAAACATTTTCGCTCGGACAAGATTTATAGTAAAAATAATAAATATGTGAATTATTGTATGTTGAAGGAACTGGCTTAAGTGAGCTATATGGATTTACATTTGTCCACCAACAATTATTAGTAGAAACCAAATTGCCGGTATTATAATTAAAAGTATAAAATGCATCCTGAAAAGCATTTGCATCAGTTAAATCTGTTGAAAAAATGCCTGAAACTTTTAACTGATAACATTTTCCGGCAGTTGGTGTAAAATTATAAGAAGGTGCTGTTTTTCCATCCCAAGTATAAGCACTTATAAGAGTCTGACCAATTGAAGATGAGGCAAATAATGTGAATATTAATAATAGAATAATGTATTTCTTTAATATCATATACAAATATACTTGTTCCTAGCAGATTTACAAAAGGTGTTTTCGTAGCTTTTTTAAACCTAGTTTTTTGGCGATATATGCGTGAATAATGGCAATAATTGAATATTGTCTATTGATTTATTGATTAATACGTAGCATTAATTTACCCATTCAGCAATATTATTTAGTTTTATCAGGGTCAGCAGGTATTTCAGGTAATTTTACCGGTGTTTTTTTAAGTTCTTCTAAAATTACTTCGATTGCTTTATTTAATTGCTGGTCTTCTCCTGCATATTCTTTTGCTGGGTCGTTATCAATTACAATATCAGGGTCAACGCCATGTCCTTCAATTATCCATTCGCTAGAATCGGCTGAATATGAAGCAAATTCAGGTCTTGTCATCATTCCACCATCAATAAAAGGTAATGAGCCACGAATACCGACTACACCGCCCCAAGTACGCATTCCAATTACTTTACCGTATCCATATTTTTTGAATCCATAAGGAAATAAATCGCCATCTGAAGCCGAATAATTATTTACCAATAATACTTTTGGTCCTAAAATCATTTGTCGGGGAGTCTGACTTGGCACACTTATATTTCGAGCCATATTTGAGCGTTGTAATTCTCTTCCAAGTCGTTCTAAAATCATTGGTGAAACATTTCCTCCTCCATTTCCTCTGTCGTCAATAATTAAGGCTTTTTTATCAAGCTGAGGATAAAAATATTTAACAAATTCGTTTAAGCCTTCTGTTACCATATCTGGAATATGAATATATCCAACTTCGCCATTTGTAGCTTTATCAACAGTTTCGATATTTTTCTGAACCCAATTATAATAAATTAAATTTGATTCGTCGGCAATTGGAATAACTATTGAATTCCAATTTCCTTGTGTAGATGGTTGACTGTTAATTGTTAACTCAACTTGTTTATCAGCCATTCCCACTAATAACTCATAAATATCATTTACCGAATTTGTAGGTTTTCCATTAACTGCTATTATATAATTTCCAACCTCTGCTTTAATTCCAATTTCGGTTAAAGGTGAGCGTAAAGTTGCATCCCAATTTTGACCTTTATAAATTCGTTCAATTTTAAAATAGCCGCTCGAATGTTTGCTTAATTCTGCTCCTAATAATCCTGTTTTAATTCTTTCGGGAGCAACTTTGTCGCCGGCACCAACGTAGGCATGACCGATATTAAGTTCGCCAATTAATTCTCCAATAATATAATTAAGGTCGTTTCTATTGTTTACAAAAGGCAATAATGCGGCATACTTGTCGTGCATTGCTTTCCAGTTTAGCCCGTGCATATTTTTAACATAGAAAAAGTCTCGCATTTGTCGCCAACTTTCATCATAAATCTGTTTCCATTCATCTTTAACGTTTACCCAAATTTTCATATCAGATAAATTAACCTCTTTTTCGAGTTTTACTTCTGATTTTGGTACATCAACAACATAATATTTTTTCTCTTTTGAAATGAACATTTTTTTATAATCATTACTTATTTCATAATCTTCACATTCTATAATTTTAGTTTCTTTCTTTGATGCAAAATCGAACATCATTAATGCGAATTTAGCCCCCTTTTGATTTGACATATAATAAACTACCGAATCGAAAGCGTAAATATTTCCATATTGTCCTGCTGTTAATGGAAGCTTTGCAATTCTTGAGATAATTCCTTCTTTATCAATTTTTAATGGATTTTTGCTAAAATCTATATTAGTGTTTTTGGGCAAAGAAGCTTGACTGCTTGGTGTCTGATTGGCTGTAACTTCATTATTTTCAGGAAATACTGGAGACTTAGTGTCTTTTGACAATGTAATAAAGTATAAATTAGCCATATCGCTGTATGAATGATTCCATTCTGTTTCGCTATAAAGTGGATTAAAATCACGTTTTGATGCAAAATATAAATATTTTCCATCTTTGCTGAAAGAAGGAGAATAAGAATCGAACCATTTATCTGTTACAGCAAATTTTTCTTTAGCTTTTAAATTATATAAATAAATCATTGAAAAATTATTTAATTCTTCGTCAGAATATGCAATCCAATTGCCATCGGGAGACCAAGTGAACGAATTAATTTCCCAAATTTTTGATTGAGCAACCAACGTAACTTCCTTTGAATCAATATTAACATATTGAAGGCGAAGCATTTTATCGCTAAAAAGAATATTTTTACTATTGGGCGACCACTGAATGTAAAATTTATAAGTATCGGCGTTTTTAGTTAATTGAATTGGTGCAGAATTTCCTTTCTGTTCTTGTATATAAATTTCAAATTCGCCTGAAATATCTGAAATATATGCAATGTATTTACCATCGGGCGACCAAACTGCATTTTTATCATGTGCTTTAGAAGTTGCAGTAAGATTTCGTGTAATTCCATTTTTAACCGGTACTGTAAAAATGTCACCCCTTGCTCCTATTACAAGTCTGTTTCCATCAGGAGAAAAGCTAACTGAATTAATATTTTTTGAGGCATCTTTATATTGAAGTCCCGAAATTATATGGTCGTCTGAAATAGATATTGTAACTTTTTCATATTGATTATTTTCTGTATTGAAAACATAAATATTTCCACCATTTTCAAAAACAATTTTATTTCCATTGATTGACGGAAATTTAACATCATAATTATCGAAAAAAGTTACTTTTTTAGTTTCCTTTGAGGTAATATCATAAACAAACATATTCATAGTTCTATCTCTGTCGGACAAGTAATAAATATTATTTCCAGTCCACATAGGAAATATATCCTGTGATATATTATTTGTGATGTTTTCAGTAGCCTTAGTGTCAAAATTGTAAATCCAAACATCGTCTGCCATTCCGCCTTTGTAATATTTCCATGTTCTAAATTCTCTGAATACTCGGTTGTATGCTAATTTTTTTCCATCCTGAGAATAAGAACAAAAGCCTCCTGCTGGAAGTGGCAATTCAGTTGATAATCCGCCATTAATTGAAACCTGAAATAATTGTCCTACAAAATCATTAAAAGATTTTTTTCTAGAACGATAAACGATATTCTTTCCATCATTAGTCCAAGCCATTACAATATTATTCGGTCCCATTCTATCTGAAATATCATCACGTCCTAAAGTTGCTGTAAAAGTTAATCTCTTTGGTGTTCCTCCATTTGAAGGAATATTGTAAACTTCAGTATTTCCTTCGTATTGACCAGTAAATGCAATTTCTTTTCCATCTGGAGAAAACTTTGCAAACATTTCAAAACCCTCGTTAGATGTAAGTTTTCTGGCAATTCCACCAGAGGTTGTAACTGTATATAAATCACCAGAGTATGTAAAAACAATTTGATTGTCGTGTATTGCAGGAAATCTAAGCAAACGTGTATCTTTTTGTGCATAGATATTGTTAAATGCCAATAAAACAAGCACATAAAGTAAAATTTTTTTCATAATTGAGGTATTTTAATTTGCTTTAAAATTAGATATTTGTGGGAACTATTCAAATGTTTTTTCGACAAACCTTATAATCAATAATTTTTTCATCTATCTTATTTTGGAACGAATATTTCAAAAGTTTTATCAACGTAAAAAATCATAATCTTCTCTATTCCAACATTATTAGATTTAATAATATTCTCTATTTCAACTTTTGGAGTTTTATCAGAAGAATTTAGATTAACATCATTTTCAAAATTAATTTCAGGTGTAATAGATACACTTTTATTTTCTTTTGTCATCTTTCCGATTCCAAATAATAGCCAATCAGAGTTTAAATCTCTAAACCTTGTAAGTAGTTTTTGAACCAATTCTAAGCTTGGCTTATTCCTTTCCGAAAGAATATGTGAGATGCTCGAACGCTGTACACCAATTTCGTCAGCAAAGAGAGATGGAGTGTAATTATTCACTTCCATAATTTTTCGTAACCTGTCAATCATTTGTTACAATGTTAAATTTACAATTATAAACTGAATAGTATTTAATAATGTAAATTTACAACTATTACTGGATTTACAAATAGAAATTTAATAATTTAATAATTAAAATATGTTATATAGTTAATTATTAGAAATTTATAAT
>MENC01000084.1 GCA_001768155.1 Bacteroidetes bacterium GWA2_30_7 | reverse complement strand
TCTCCTGAATCGTTTGTATTTGGGAATTTTATTAACCAATCTTCGTCATTTATTTTTAAAAAAACTTTTGGTCTGGCACCTCCCGAACTACAATTTTTATTGAAAAGCAATTCAATATTTTCCGATTCTTGCTCATTTAAGATTTTAGAAACTTCATTTGATAAAAAGTTTAAATCATCATTATTAGTAATTGTTTTAAACGTGTTTTCAGGTTCGTAACTTAAAGCTCCTAACCCATTATTTCCTACAATACTAAGTCTCTCGATAAAGGAGATTGAACGTGGATTAATTCCATTTTTTTTTAATAATCTGTCAATAAGCAAATTTCCCCAACCATCTGGAAGGCTGTCGTTAAAAACACCAAAAAGACCATTAAACGGGTTTTGTTTAGCAGTAAAAATACCAGATTTCAATGGAAGATAAAACGGGGATATTGAAAATCCGGTTTTTAACCATTCGTCATAATATTCAAATAAAGCTAATCCTTCTGGAGCTATAATCAATCTTCCAACTAAACTGCCAGATAATAAAACATTTAAAGCATCAATATTTTTAATCTTTAATTCGCCCACGTTTTCTTTTATTTACATTTTTCAATTTAATTACTTCATCAATACTTGAGTATTTATTTTCGGGAAATAAGTTGATAAATTCGTCAATTGAATTTAGTGCTAATGCCAATAATAACAGGTTTTGCAAAGAAATTTCGTAACTACGTTCAAATCGCTTGAGTGAACCTAAACTAACGCCTGATTTTTTTGATAAAGCTTCCTGAGTATAATTAAACGACAATCGTTTTTCTTTTGCTTTTGATGCAATTTTTTTTGCAATTTCAGAAGAACTGTATAAATTTAAGTCAATATTATTATCGGTTAATATATTAGTCATTAAGTCTTATTTATATGATATAAAGATAATATATTAACTGTTATTTTCAAAATATGTTTCTTGTATTTTTTTGCCACAAAGACGCTAAGGCACAATTATTTCCTATTTATTTTATTTTTTTTTCTTAATTATCATAAAAAATCTGCGTCTAATTTTTCCAAAAATCATAAAAATTAAACCAATGTTCGGGATATTTTTTCACTTTAGTTTCTAACTCATTTACATAATCCTGCATCATTTCGTTCAACAATAAATTGCGGTTTTTCAATCCTCCTTTAAAATTATAAACCTTTGGTTTTGTTGCATAAAAATGATAATGTCTGTTAGTTTCTTTGATAGCATAAACATAAGTTACAGGGACATTAAACTTTAAGGCAAGATAAAAAGGTCCGGCAGGAAAAAGTGCTTTTTCTCCTAAAAAATCAAATTCAATATTTTTGCTGCCTTCTGTAAATCTATCACCATGAATACAAATTATTTCATTATTTTTAAATGCGTTACTAATTGTGTATATGTGCGACATATCATTTTTAATCGGAATTATATTTACTATAGATTCTTTATAAATTGACTCAAGTAATTGTTTAATTTTCTGATGCTCTTCGTCGTACATTACAATATTGATTTTTGTATTAATTCGTTTAAGAAGAAATCCGGCAATTTCCCAATTACCTACATGTGCTCCAATTAATAATCCACCCGAATTATTTGTTACTATTTCGTGCAAATAATTTTCGCCATCGAAATTGAAAGTAAAATTGTTTTTAAAACCCGACATTAAAGATATTTTATCGAGTAAAATTTGACCAAACTTATAATAATTGTTGTAAACTTTGAAAAATGCCGAAAATGAGGAAAATCCTAAACGTTTTCTATAAAATTGAAAAGTATGCTTAAACGATTGTGGAGTAAACAAATAAAAGTAAAATGCAACAAAGCCTAAAATAAAATATGCAACACTTAGTCCGAAAAATTTAAGTGTTGCAACAAAAATTCTATATCCAAGAAGACCGCCCCGTGTTTTGCCTTTCCATGAGGGCATTTATATTATTCTTTTTGATTAACTTTCTCAATAATGTAGTTATACAAATCGCCAAGATTCCGTACATTAACCATTTCTTCGCCTTTAACTTTAAAGCCAAATTCTTTTTCAATAACAACTACAATATCCACAAAATCAAGACTTTCGATTTCGAGGTCGTCGCGTAAATTTGCTTCGGGTGTAAGTTTTGATTCGTCTAATTCAAATTCTTCGATAAGAAACGTGTTAATTGTTTTGATAATCTCCTGTTTTTCCATAAAATTTATTCAATAAACTTCTTTATAATTAATGCTGAATTTGTTCCTCCAAATCCAAAAGAATTTGACAAAAATATATTAATTTTTTTATTTACTGTTTTTTGAGCGATATTTAATTTTGCAGAAAATTCATCGGGGTTTTCAAAATTAATATTTGGGGCTACAAAATCGTTTTGCATCATTATTAATGAATAGACTACTTCGCTTGCTCCTGCCATCCACATTTCATGACCTGTCATTGATTTTGTTGAACTTACATGAGGTTTAAAATGTCCGAAAAGCTGGTCTAATGCTTTTGCTTCGTTCATATCGCCAACAGGAGTCGAGGTTGCATGTGCATTTATATAATCTAATTCACGGGAATCAATGCCGGCTTGTTTAACAGACATTCCCATTGCTTTAACCGGACCTTCGACATTTGGGACTGAAATATGGTCGCCATTTGATGAAAATCCGTAGGAAAGAACTTCGGCAATTATATTTGCTCCCCGCCGTTTTGCCGATTCGTAACTTTCTAAAATAACTGTTGCTGCTCCACCACTTGGAACTAATCCATCTCTATCTCTATCGAATGGTCGTGAGGCTTTTGTTGGCTCGTTTTCTCTTACGGAGAATGCACTTATTCCATCGAAACTTCCGACTGAATATGGGTTAAGTTCCTGAGCGCCACCGCAAACTACCATTTCCTGATATCCATGTTTTATTAAGAAAAAACCCAGTCCGATAGAGTGTGAACCGCTTGCACAAGCTCCACTTATGGTAAAATTAATTCCGCGTAATTTGAAAATTACTGAAAGATTCATTGAAACGGTTGAATTCATTGACTGAAAAATTGAACCTGAACCGATTAGTGTTGTATCTTTCTTTTCCCGCATTAAATCAATTGCTTGTATGACGGGAAGTGAAGAACTATCGTTTCCAAACAGGATTCCGGCATCGTTTTTTTCAAAATATTCCTGGTCGAGTTTTGCCAATTTCATGGCTTCAATTGTTGACAAATAGGCATATTCGCCTTGTTCGGGCAATCCGATTCTGGAACGGCGGTCTAATATACCTTTTAAAACAGGTTTTTCGATAGCGCCTGTTAATGCTGAACGGAAAATTATGTCTTTTTTTCGTTCGGGGTCGTAAACAATTCCGGATTTTCCTTCGTAAAGTGAATTTCGTACTTCGTCAATGTTTTTTCCGAGTACGGAATATATTCCCATTCCTGTAATTACTACTCTGTTCATTTTGTTGTGTTCAAGTGTTTAGGTGTTGATGTGTTCAAGTGTTTGTGTATTCGTGTGTTTGTGTATTTATTAAATTTCTTTCTTTTTCCTTTTGGACTTTGAGTTTTTATCTTTGGACTTTGGGCTTTGCTAAGTGTAAATTCCTCCATTGATTGAAATTACTTCGCCGGTAATGTATGATGCTTCTTTTGATGCAAGAAAGGCAACTAAATCGGCTACTTCGTGGGCTTCACCAAAACGGTTAAGCGGTATTAATGCTTTTAATTCTTTTTCGTTTAAATCTGTAGTCATATCTGTTTTGATAAATCCGGGAGCTACGGCATTAATTGTTACATTTTTTTTACCTACTTCCTGTGCTAATGCTTTTGTAGCGCCTATTACTCCTGCTTTTGCTGCTGAATAATTTACTTGTCCAGGCATTCCTTTAATGCCTGATAATGATACAATATTTATTACACGACCAAATTTATTGACCATCATTTCTTTTATCAACTGTTTAGTAACATAGAAAAAACTATTCAAATTTGTATTTATGACGTCGCTCCATGTTTCGTCTTCCATCCACATCATAAGCGAATCGTGACGAATTCCTGCATTATTAACTAAAACTTCAATAATATTATCTCTGTTTTTTGCTTTCCATTGGTCTAACACTTTTTCGACTTCGAGATGATTTGAGACATCAAATTTAAGAATTTCGCCTGTTCCGCCATTTTCTTTTATAAGATTTAGTGTATTTTCGGCTTCGGTTAAATTTTTATTATAGTTTATGATAACATGATAACCTGATTTTGAAAGTCCAACGCATACTGCTCTGCCTATTCCTCGTGAACCTCCTGTTACTAATGCAATTTTCATTATGATATATTTTTTACAAAATAAATTATTATTTGGAATAAACTCAAATTAATGTTTCATATTAAACATATAAAGATATAAACTTAAACTGATAATTAATTTTCTAACATCAATTGTTTTTTTATTTTTGTGTTAAAAAACAACCTATTAAACTTTAACACGTCATATTTGATATGAAAATAAAACAAATCATATAAATGAAAAATATACTATTGATTTTTATCATTCTATTTTCAAGTTTAATCGGAAAAACATGTCAATTTTCTGTTTTACTTTATGATTCTTATGGAGATGGTTGGACTAGTAACACAATTACAATAAAGGTAAATGGAACAACTGTATTAAATAACATTACTTTGGCAACCGGCTCAGGTCCAGTAACTTTTACATTTAATGCAAATACAGGTGAAAATGTTGTTATAACTTTCTATGATTCAGGAAGCTGGCCAGAGGAATGTTCATATATTATTAAAAATCCTAACGGAGTAAATGTATTTTCAGGAGACCAGTATGGTGGTTCATTTGTTGCAAATTGTCCTACTCCAACTTGTAGCGATGGAATAATGAATGGCGACGAAACCGGAATTGATTGCGGAGGAGCAACTTGTCCTGTTTGCCCTCCTCCCACTTGCACAGATGGAATGATGAATGGAGATGAAACTGGAATAGATTGTGGTGGTACAACTTGTTCGGCATGTCCAGTTATTTGGAATATTGATAATGTTGATGGACAAACTATTACAACTTGCGGAGGAACTTTATACGATAGCGGAGGACCAAGCAGTGATTATAGTAGTAATGAAGATTACTCAGTAGCCTTTTGTTCGGGAACAAGTGATTGTTTAAATATTGATTTTCAAGGTTCTTTTAATGCAGAATCAGGTTATGATTATGTTTATATACATGATGGAATAAATATTTCCGCAAACCTACTTGATGATTTTACTGGTTCAATCCTTCCGTCAACTACTACAACATCAGGCAATTGCGTTACTATAAGATTTACCTCGGATGGCTATGTTGAGGAAGAAGGTTTTAATTTACAGATTTCATGTACAAGTGTGTGCTATGTTCCACCACCACCTCCAACTAATGATGAACCTTGTAATGCATTTAATTTAAACGTTAGCGCAACTTGTAATTTTACTCAATACACAAGTGAAAATGCTACAGGAACAATGTCGGTTGCAACTCCATCATGTGCCTATTCTTATATGGGTGGTGATGTATGGTTTACAGCTACTGTGCCATCTTCCGGACTTTTAGCAGTGCAACTTGAGGAATTGGTTATGACAGAAGCCGGTATTACAATTTATTCAGGCTCTAATTGTAATTCACTTACAGAAATTGCATGTGAAGAACAAACATGGGGAATGCCTGCAACTCAATATATTATGTCGAGCATGGGTTTAGCCGGACAATCTATTTGGATTCGTGTATGGGAACCCGATAATGATAATGCTGAAACTTTTAATATTTGTGCTTACGAACCACCACCTTTTTTAGAAGTTAATCCGAATTTATATACACCTCAGCAATTAGTTCAAAACGTTTTAATTACTGGTTGCCTTTCTGCTTCAAATGTTACATATTCTGGAAGCTCAGAAGCAATTGGATATTTTCAAAACGGAAACTCTGTTGGTTTTGAAAAGGGAATTGTATTATCATCAGGAAAATCTATAGATATAATGGGTTACGGAAATAATACAAGTTCTTCAACGGATTTTAGTTACCCAGGTGATGGGACTTTAGATAACATTGTTTCGCCAGACTTCACTAATGATGCTTCAATTTTAGAATTTGATTTTGTGCCGTCATCAGACACTCTTAGTTTTAGATATCTATTTGGCTCAGATGAGTATCCAGAATATGTATTTTCTTTTAACGATGTATTTGGTTTTTTTCTTACAGGACCCAATCCATTAGGTGCAGCTTATAACAATACAAATATTGCACTTATACCCGTTAGCCCTCCAGTACCCGTATCAATTTATAATATTAATAATGGAAGTAATACACCACCAAACGGACCATGTGAGAATTGTCAATTTTACGTTGACAATACATCAGGAAATTATTCTACAAGTTTAGATGGTTTTACAGTACCTCTAACAGCAATGGCTATTGTAACACCCTGTAGTACATATCATATAAAATTAGTTATAGCCGATGTTAATGATGGAATATTAGACTCTGGAGTTCTTTTAGAAGCCGGAAGTTTTTCATCAGGCGGGGTTGTTTCTGCAAATCATTTTAGTGCAATTAATATTTCAAACGAAGTTCTTGAAGGTTGCGACAATTATTTTGTTTTTGCAAGAACCGATTCTACCAATATGTCAGATACTTTATTTATTCAGTTAAATATTAATGGTACTGCAATTAATGGAACTGATATTTCATTTATACCTGATACTTTAATATTATTTCCAAACCAAATATATGATACATTATTCTACACAGTATTTGCTGATAGTCTGACTGAACCTACAGAATATTTTACCTTTTCAATTCCAGAAGGTTGTCCGTGTGGAAATTCTTTAGTTTTTGATACAATATTTATTATAAATAATTTATATTTTGAAGCACAAATATCAAATGATACAATAATATGCTCAAATCAATCAACTTTTCTTAATACTTCTGTTAATCAAAATATTAATCCTTCATTTTTATCATATTTATGGAGTACAGGTGAAACTACGACCTCCATTACTGTTAGTCCTAACGTAACTACAACTTATTATGTTACTATTAGCGACCCTTGCTCTCAAGACACTGTGCTTGAATCTACTGTAAATGTTATACCACCTCTCTCTTCAAATTTTTCTATTATTGAAGATACTTTATGTTTGAATCAAATATCTACAATAACTTTTAATGGCAGTTCAACATCAAGTGCTCAATTTCAATGGACTTTTGCCGGTGGTACACCTTCAAATTCTTCTACACAAGGTCCTCATTTAGTTTCATGGAATAATACCGGTACATTTCAAGTTACACTATCTATAGATGACAATGGTTGCCTTGATTCTACAAGTTCAAATGTTACAGTATTTACTATCCCCACCTCCCCCTTCACCACCACAACCATTCTCTGCAATGGAGATTCAACAGTAATCACCTACACAGGCAATGCACCATCAAGTTCTAACTATACATGGGATTTCGATGGAGGCACAATAGAATCGGGAAGCGGACAAGGACCATATAACATAACATGGGTTGACGGAACTTACGATATTTCTCTTTATGTCGAACAAAATGGTTGCTACTCTGATACAACAGTAGTTCAAATTGTTAGCCCTTCTGCACTAGGCAAACCTAATGTTGATTTAGTTCACAACTCTTGCTTTAACGATAGTCTTGGAAGTGCTTCATTGACCATTACAGGCGGAACTATTCCATATTCTTATACTTGGTCGCCAACTGGATTTTCTGGCAGTGGAACAGATTTTTATTCTAACTTACCTGCCGGAAATTATGGTGTAACAGTTACCGATACAAATGGTTGCGAGGCAAATACAAGTTTTATTATTACACAACCTACAGAATTAATTTCTACTGCTGTATTAGTAAAAGATGCAAATTGCGGCCAAAATAACGGACAAGCAAAAGTAACTTCTGTTACCGGTGGAATTCCTATTTACTCTTATTTATGGAATAATGGCTATAATCCAAATATTGCTTCTGTAGATAGTTTACCCGAAGGTTATGCAATTGTTACTGTTACAGATTCAAATGGCTGTACAGATACAAACATGGTAAATGTAGGAAATCTTAATGGTGTAACATGTGATATAATCGACTCTGTAAATGTATTATGCAATGGAGGAAATAATGGAAGTGCTACAGTAGAAATGACTGCAAATGGCGTTCCATCTTATACTTATACATGGGCAAATGGCTCCGGAACAGTTATTCAAATAAATAATAACAGTTCAACAACTGACAAAATTAATAATCTTACAGCCGGTATTTATACCGTTACTATAAAAGATGACGTAAACTGCTCTGCTTCAGCATCAATAGTTATTAATCAACCAACAAAATTAATTGCAGATATTGTTGATTCAACTTTTGTAAGTTGCTTTGGAGGAAGTGATGGAGCGGCAACAGTTTCTGCAAATAATACAGGAACACCGACATATACTTACTTGTGGACTAATTTAGATACTAATCCAATTGTAACAGGACTTAGTTCTGGATTAATTGGAGTTACAATTACCGATGCTAATGGCTGTAAAGCAAATACTTCGGTTGTTATTAATCAGCCATCTAAACTTAATTCTTTTATATCTAATTCGTCTAGTGTTTCATGTTTTGGTTTAAACGATGGCTCTGCACAAGTATCTCCAACCGGTGGAACATCTCCTTATTTTTATAACTGGATGAGTGGCGGAACATCCGATTCGCATAATAGCCTTTATGCTGGAAAAGAAACTGTTACAGTTACCGATAGCAAAGGATGTACGTCAATTGCAAATGTAACCATCGCTCAACCCGACTCTATCAGTATTGCTTTTCAAAATATTACTATGCCTAAATGCTTTGGAAATAATAATGGAAGCGTTACTTCTGTTGTTTCTGGTGGAACTCCTTCTTATTCTTATGTTTATTGGTCTAATGGTGCAAATGTTGGTTCTACCGGAACTAACCTTTCGGCTGGTATTAATACATTAATTATTACCGACTTAAATGCTTGCAAAGATTCCTCTTCCTTTATTCTTACTCAGCCAACAAAATTAAATCCTGTGATTTCTTACAAATATTCTCCAATATGTTATGGACAGTGTAATGGAAAAGCAAAAATTGATTTATTTGGTTCAGGCACACCAAATTATTCATACTCATGGAGTTCAGCAGCTGTAACCGATACTGTGAATAATCTTTGTGCCGGAAAATTTAAAGTTACCGTTACCGATGCAAATGGTTGTAGTGCCAATATTACAGATTCGCTGGTTACTCCAAAGCCTTATAAAATTAATGCCGACAAGGTTTCAGCAACAATCTGTAAAGGACAAAGCGTTCCAATTAATGCGACCCCGATTATGGGCGGAATCACACCTTTTAATTATTACTGGAATAATATTTTATTACCTTCTCCAATAAATGTTTCAACACTAAAAGACACATTAATTTACCTCAACGCAATAGATGCAAATGGTTGCTCCAGCAACACTGTTATTATTAAAATAGGAGTTTTTGATAATATTGTTGCAACTATTGATGCTAGTGATAATTCTATTTGTCCGGGAGATTCTATTCTAATTTTTGCTGAAATTACAGGAGGAAATGGTGGACCATACATTTGTAAGCTAAACGACTTAAATCTTGCAGTTCCGCCTGTAGAAGTTTTTCCCGAAGGAGTTGATACTATTGTAAAATATATATTAACAGTATCCGATTATTGTGGTTCGCCAATAGGAAAAGATTCATTAGAAATTGAAATATTACCGGCAGCAACAAATAATTTTAAAAGCGATACTACTTATGGTTGTCAGCCACTTATAGTTAATTTCATAGAATCTAGCCCAAACGATGGACAAACATATTACTGGCAATTTGGCGATAACGAAAATAATAATTACTCAACAATAAAAAATCCAACACACACATTTTATTCTGACGGTATATTTGATGTAACACTTTCTATAACATCAACAAATGGATGTATAAATAATATTACAAAAGAAGAGATGATAACAGTTTACAAAAATCCGGAATCAATATTTTTACCCGACCCATTACAACAAAGTATAATAAGTCCAATTATTTATTTCCAAAATACATCAACAACAAAATATAGCTGTTTTTGGGATTTCGGTGATGAAGACGAATCATCTTTGGAAAATCCCGAACACGAATACGATTTAGCAGGAACATATAACGTACAACTTATAATTATTGACGAAAATGGATGTACAGATACATCTTATAATGAAGTAATTATTAAAGACGAACATTTGTTTTATGCACCAACAGCATTTAGCCCCGATAACGATGGTGTAAACGAAACATTCTATATTAAAAATAATGGAATTGACCCTTCAAATTATAAAATGCTAATTTATAACAGATGGGGAGAGCTAATTTTTGAAACCAAAAAAAATGATAAAACCGGTGCCTGGGATGGAAAAGTAAAAAATGGAGCAGTTGCACCTTCTGGAGTTTATGTTTGGTATGCTATTTATAGAGATTTCAAAAACGTTGAACA
>MENC01000083.1:7607-9592 GCA_001768155.1 Bacteroidetes bacterium GWA2_30_7 | reverse complement strand
AATAAAAAAACGAACAATAGAGCTTCTTAATAAGTTGCAAATAAGCGAAATAAAAGATAAATTAATAAAGGACATTCCGCTTGGCTGGAAGCAAAAATTAGCTTTTTCTGTATCAATTTTTCATAATCCTAAAATTGTATTTTTAGACGAACCAACCGGTGGTGTTGACCCAATAACAAGAAGACAGTTTTGGGATATGATTTACGAAGCATCGAATAATGGTATTACTGTGTTTGTAACAACTCATTATATGGACGAAGCGGAGTATTGCGACAGGGTTTCAATAATGTCGGAAGGTAAGCTGGTCGCAATTGGAAAACCTGTAGAATTGATGAATAATTATAATGTTAGAAATATGAACGATGTTTTCTTGAAATTGGCACGCTCGAAAGAGTAAAAAGTTTGAAGTTAGAAGATGTTTAAAAGAAATGTAAAATGTAAAACATCAAATTTAAAATGTAAAAGTAGAAGAACGATTTATTAACTATGTGAAATCTATGTTTCTATGTGTCTATGTGGTAAAAAAATACAGAAGGTTGAAGTTGGAAGTTAGAGTTTTTTAAATGTTATAAAGAGCCATAAGCTTGACATTATGGTAGAAAAAAAATGAAACGTTTTTTAGGTTTTGTAATAAAAGAATTTAGACATATTTTTCGTGATAAACGCACGATGACAATCCTTTTTGGTATGCCGATAGTGCAGCTTATTCTTTTTGGTTATGTTGTTACAAACGAAATAAAAAACGCAAAAATTGCAATTTACGATAAATCAAGAGACGAAGTAACACTCCGAATTATTCACAAAATTATATCATCGGGTTATTTTGAATTAAACTCTTATATTGAGGATGATGTCCAAATTGAAAAAAGTTTTCGAGATGGTTCGACCAAAGAAGTAATTATTTTTGAAAACGATTTTGCAAAGAAACTTGAAAAGGAAGGAACAGCATCTGTTCAGATAATTGCTGATGCTTCTGACCCAAATACAGCAAATATACTTGTCAACTACACAACCGGAATAATTAACGATTATTTTCGTAAAGAAGTCATTCAAGGCGATTTACCTTTACAAATAATATCCGAAGTAAGAATGTATTACAACGAAAGCCTGAAAGGAGTTTATATGTTTGTGCCAGGTACAATGGCTTTAATTCTGATGCTTATTTCAGCAATGATGACATCAATTTCTATTGCAAAAGAAAAAGAAATCGGTACAATGGAAGTATTATTGGTTTCGCCGCTTAAACCCGTGCAAATAATTGTAGGAAAAGTAATTCCATACATCGTGTTGTCGTTTATTAATGCAATTACAATAATATTAATCGGAAGGTTTGTATTTGGAATGCCGGTTCTGGGAAGTTATATTTTGTTGCTTTCAGAATGTATGTTGTTCATAATCCTTGCATTATCGCTTGGAATATTAATTTCGACAGTTGCTAAAAATCAACAAGTTGCAATGATGCTTTCGATGTTTGCACTAATGCTTCCAACAATATTGCTTTCTGGTTTTATTTTTCCGGTCGAAAATATGCCAATAATATTGCAATGGCTCAGTTGTATTATGCCGCCACGTTGGTTTATCATTATTTTAAAAAATATAATGCTGAAAGGTACCGGAATAGAATATATATGGAAAGAAACGCTTATTCTTATCGGAATGACAACATTTTTTATTATCGCAAGTATTAAGAGGTTTAAGATTAGGTTAGAGTAAGAGGTTAAACACCTTGAAGCGTAGCGATAGCTACCTTCAAGCGTGTTGCAGAAATATATTGAAATTACTAAATTGTTATTATGTTTTTGCTATTAATTCCAGATTTTAAATGGGGCAGAGGGCGATTTTTTTCTAAATGACGAAACAAAACAATTAATTTGAAATGCGAACAATATTATTTTTAATACAAAAGGAATTTATACAGATTTTCAGGAACAAAACAATGCTCCCGATAATCTTTATTTTACCTGTTGTTCAGCTTGTTATTCTTG
>MENC01000083.1:0-7577 GCA_001768155.1 Bacteroidetes bacterium GWA2_30_7 | reverse complement strand
ATTTTGTTGACCTTATAATTGTTTTTCCACAAGATTTTGAACGCAGTCTGGTTCGCGAAAATAAATCAAAAATTCAGATTCTTGTAAATGCTGTAAACGGCACAAAAGCAAGTATCGGATATGCTTATGCAATGTCTATTATACTCGCTTACAATCAGGAGATTATTGCACAGCGAGTAACTTTACCTCCCGGAATGGCAATGAAAAAAATAAACATAACAAGTTCGTTCTGGTTCAACAAAGACCTTAACTACAAAATTTATATGTTGCCCGGAATACTTGTAATTCTTGTCACAGTTGTTGGTGCTTTCCTTTCGGGAATGAACATGGTTCGTGAAAAAGAAATTGGAACTATTGAACAAATAAATGTAACTCCAATTAAGAAATATCAATATATAACCGGAAAACTCGTTCCATTTTGGATTATTGGAATTATTGAACTTGCATTTGGTCTTACAATTGGTAAAATTCTTTTTGCATTACCAACAGAAGGAAGTTTGTTTTTGTTATTTGGTTTTGCCTCTTTATATTTATTGGTAGCACTTGGAATGGGACTTTTTCTTTCAACAACAGCAAATACTCAACAACAAGTTATGATTCTTGCTTGGTTTTTTATGCTAATTTTTATTTTGATGAGTGGAATATTTACACCGGCAGATAGTATGCCCGAATGGGCACAAAAGCTCAATACCATAAATCCAATCGCCTATTTTATCAAGGTAATTCGTATGATTTTGCTCAAAGGTTCAGGTTTTGCCGATATCAGTCGTGAGTTTTATTCAATGATGGTTTATGCTGTTTTGATTTTAAGTTTGGCTACATGGAGGTATAGAAAAGTATCGTAAGTAGTATCAATAAGAAAACTCATTATTTTTATCTATTTTTTTAGAAATGCTGTTTAATATTTCCAAATCAATTTTCAATGTTCATTTATATAAACATCAAGTTCTTTATGCCAATCGTCGGGTTCTAAGGTTTTTGAAATAGTTTTTTCGTTAAACAAAAGGTCAACTAAATAGTGAGGAGTTTTACCACCGATAAATACTGATTTAGTGCATGAAACACAATAAACAACAACATCGTTAACAGGCATTTCTGATGTACGTTTAATCATTTGTTCTTTTACTTTTGAAGTTGGAATTGTTCCATAAAAAGTATCTCCGCAACAAGTGCTTTTTGTCCCTGTTTTTTCTGGTTCTACCAGTGTTATGTTCATTTTTTTCAATAAAATTCTTATTGCTTTATGAATTTGTGTTTGGTTTCTGGTGGGGCAGGCATCATTAATTGTCATTGTTTTTCCTCCATAATCAGGAAATGGAAAATTATTGTTTTCGGCTAGAATCTCCCATAATGAGATAGTTGTAGTTTGCTCATAATCGTTTTTAAATCGTTTATCGCATCCGGGGCAAATATTTATTACTTCTGCTTTAGTTTTAAGATTTGGTTCGTGCTTACAACAAGTTAGCAACAATTCCAAATTTCCGAAACTTTCGTTTAATACTTCATGAACTTTGTTAGCCAAGTGTGGCTTATAAAGCATTAATGCACAGCCAGGAGCGAATATTTTTTTCATTTTTAAATTGATAGTTCTTTATTAATATTTAGAATATCATTGATTATTTAAAATAAACTTCTCCCAATCTGTTATCAAATCATTTTTTAATACTCTTGGAAATTTATTTTGTCCGCCTTCTCTTCCTTTTGATTTTAGCCATTTATAAAATGTTTCTGTTGGAACTTGTTTAATCAATACATTTTTTAATGCGGCTTTACGTTCTACTCCATAATCATCATTTAATTTCACTAACTCTTTATCTAATATGTCTTTAAACTGCTCTGTATCAATTTCAGATTCGCTTCCGATATACCATTGATGGGCAAAAAGATTTTCATATTTAATTCCTGCAACTGTATATTCATTTATAGCAATTCCTAATTGTTCGGATACATTTTTAATGGCTTTATTCATGTTATCAATTGATAAATGTTCGCCACACATACTTAAAAAATGCTTAGTTCGACCCGAAATTATTATTTCACTGTGTTTAACTGATGTAAATTTAATGGTATCACCTAATAAATATCGCCATGTGCCAGCACAAGTAGTTAATAGTAAGGCATAATCAACATTTTCTTTAACTTGAGCAATATTTAGTATTTCAGGGTTTTCTAATAAATTTCCGTCGTTTGAAAAATTATTTTCATTAAACTCTACAAATTCATAAAAAATTCCATTGTCAAGAACCATTTGCATTGAATTTTCATCAGCATGTCTATATGCAATAAAACCTTCTGATGCTAAATAAGTTTCTAAATAATGAATTTCTTTGCCTAACAATTTTGTAAAGCTTGATTTATAAGGAGAAAATGATACTCCTCCATGAACAAATAGCATAAAGTTGGGCCAAAGTTCGTGTATATTATTTAGTTTATAATGTTTTATTATTTTTTCTAATAAAATTTGAACCCAAGCAGGAACTCCAGCAATAATTCCAATATCCCATTTATGAGCATTTATAGTAATTTCTTCTAACTTAGAAGACCAATCTTTCATTTTAGCAATTCTCTTTCCCGGCTTATAATATCTTTGAAACCAAACTGGTAGATTTTTCATTAATATTCCGCTTAAATCACCTTCTAATCTACTGTTAATCTTTGTTAAAGCTGTTGAACCTCCAACCATTAAGACATTTTTTGTATAAAACGAATCTGGTAAATTAAACTTTGTTAAAGTTCTAATTTGACTAAGGCTAGTTTTTCTAATTGCTCTAATCATATCAGATGTAATTGGTACAGTTTTACTAGCAGCATCTGATGTTCCTGATGTTAATCCAAAATATTTAACCTTGCCTGGCCATGCTACTCCAACTCGCCCTTCTTTTGACCTATACCACCAGTCGCCAAGCATTTTATTATAATCATATATTGGTACTTTATTTTGAAATGACTCAACTATATTGTCTGATTTTAAAATTTCTGAAAATTTATATTTCAAACCAAATTCAGTATTTTTTGCTTTAAATAGAAGTTTTTTCAATGTATTATATTGCAAGGTAGAAGCACTAAAACTTTTCTTATAAAGTTTATTTACCATAACTACTTCTTGCAAAATTGTTCCAATAAATGCCATAATTATTTTGGATTATTATTGCCTAAATATTCAGAAGAAAAGTCTTTTTCAAAAAAAATAGGATTGACTTCTAATTTTTGATATTCATATTTTTCAAACAAACCTTTTTCATCATATATATTCTGAATAATTGGCATAAAATTATTTTTATCTATATATAGCTCTAATTTCTTGGCATAAAAATTAGGTATTAAAATATTTTTCCCTTCAATTCCATACGAAAAATCATCAATATTAGGATTTAGTTCTAAGATTTTATATTCACTAATTTTATTTTTTCTTGCAACTGATATTACGGTTTCATTTTTATCAAAACAATAAATCTCATTAGAATAATTTGGAATAGTTACCGTAATTTTATAATAAGCTTTTCCGACAATCATTTTAACTCCATCATACTTAAATACATTCTTATCATTTGTATATAAAAAATGCAAAATGCTTTTAATATAATCGAAGCCCATTTCATGTATAGTATGATGATTATTTTTTCTCATTAATGAACCATAAGTATCAAGATTTAATTTAAAATAAGGAAATGCATTAGGGTTATATATAGCTAAATTATTATTTTTCCCCTCAATATATAATACTTCAGCACCTTGAACGGGTTTTAACATTAAAATGTAACATTTACGAGGCAATTTTAGTAATTTAACATATTGCTCACCAATCAATAAAGTGCCATCAATACGTTCAATATTTCTAAGTACATATTTTAAAGATTTTAATTTATCAATAGCATTAAACATATTGTTTATAACTATGTTTAACGAATCAATTGAATTAGAAAACGTATTAAAATTGATAAATAAAAGTAGCAGAACAAATCTCAATTTCATGAAGTTGCGAATTTCAATATCTTTTACTGTATGTCTTCTAGCTTAAGCTTACGAAAAACACCTTCAAGTCTGAAATCTCTACTTTTATAACCTCTTTTTGTAATATCATCAGTAAAGAAAATTTTTCCATCAAAAGGGATATTCATTCCTGTGTCCGGATCCATCAATAATGTATCTAACGGATTTTGAGTTAAATAAACGGAAATATTTGAAAAACCCCAAGTTTTAAATTTCCATTTACAATCCCACTCTTCTGACTCACTTTTACTATTTGTCTTGTAAATAACAATATCTGCCTCTTCTGAATTACCAACTTCTAATAATACTAATCCTGCATCAATTGGATGAGTCATTTCAATAACTGTTTGTGAAAAACAACTTATTACTGAAAATAAAACAAAAAATATTAATAAATAATATACTTTATTCATAAATTAAAAAATGATTAAACCATCAAATTTTTATCAAAAATAGTAAATTTTATAAAAATAACAATTTCATTTCAAATTTGATTATTTTTGAAATATGAATTTTGTAAAAAATGACAAATAAAAAAGTTGGCGATATACCTGGAAATCCAGTATTTACAGGTAAAAAAAAAATAGATAATACATATATAAGAATTATTGAGTATAATTCGGAAAATTATAAAAACACTGAAAATATTTTAGAAAATAACTTTCAGATAGATAATTCTAATTCATTAATCAAGTGGATTAATATTTCAGGATTGCATTTATCTGATACAATTATTAATTTTTGTACTTGTGAAAACATTCATACTCTTCACATTGAAGATATTTTAAATACTTCACACCGACCAAAAATTGAATCGAATAATAATTATATTTTTATTATTTTAAAGTTAATAAAGCAAAATGCCAACTCGTCGAACATTGATACTGAACAAATAAGCTTTATTCTTAAAAATAATACATTAATAACATTCAGAGAAACAAAAGATAACTCTTTTGATGCTGTAATTGAACGCATTAAAAACTCTCATGGAATTATTAGAAAAAATGGTTCTGATTATTTAATGTTTTCGTTAATTGATATTATTTTTGATAATTATCATAATATAGTTGAAAAATTTGGTGAAGAAATAAATGATTTGGATTACATAATCGTTAATGAGCCTACAAAAAAAACTATATTATCTATATACAATAATAAAAAAAGATTAAACGTATTTAGAAAACATATAAATCCAGTAAATGAAGTACTACTTTCATTGTCAAAAATTGATTGTGATTTAATTAATAAAAAGACGAAACCTTATATTAAAGATTTGAATGACATTGTTTTACATATAAATGAAAAATTAGACCAACAATCATCTATTTTGAATGACTATTTAAGCATATATCATTCATTTACAAATAATCGGTTAAATGAAATTATGAAATTACTTTCAATATATGCATCTATATTTATTCCTTTGACTTTTTTAACAGGTGTATATGGTATGAATTTCGATTTCTTCCCCGAAATACATTATAAATATTCATATTTTATCTTTTGGTTAATTGTTATAATTATAGTTTTAGGTTTATTAATATACTATAAACTAAAAAAATGGCTATAATAATTCTAGAATTTTTAGTTTTATTTTGTTTTTTAGAATACTTCTGTCGTTCATCTCCAGCATTGATTGGAATTGAGTACAACACTAGAAATGAAACAATGCTTATACTTCAACATTTTTAATAAAATTCATGAAAACGAGTTATTTTTTTCCCTTATTAATTATTGTTTTAATAATTATAATTACTGATTTATATGCTTATAAAGGTTTAAAAGCAATTTTAAATCAAAACATTAATTTAATTTCGAATAATCTTTTTAAATATTGTTTTTGGTCGTTTTCGATTATAATAATTGGAATTTTTATTACAATTTTTCTATCGTTACCATACATAAATCTTGCAAAATCATATATATACATATTTAATCTTGCGAGCTTCTTTATGATAGTTTTTTTTCCAAAGCTTGTTTTCATAAGTTTTGAATTAATAGAAGATTTACTATTTTATTTTTTAAAATTATTTAATTCTGATTTAAATCGATTTTTATTTATTTCAAAAACTGGGCTTATATTATCTATAATTCCTTTTGTTTTATTTATTTATGGAACTTTCTTTGGTCGATTCGATTTTAAGGTTAGAAATATTGAATTATCATTTAATAATTTACCGTCTAATTTCAATAATTTTAAAATTGTTCAATTTAGCGATTTACATATTGGAAGCTTAATAAATAATGAGGCCAAGCTACAAGAAGCTGTTGACTTAATTAATTCCCAAAATGCTGACATAATTCTATTTACAGGCGATTTAGTTAATAATTTTGCTGAAGAAATTTCTGGATTCGAACAAATTTTAAAACAACTAAAATCAAAATATGGAATATATTCTATTTTAGGTAATCACGATTATGGCGATTATTATACATGGAAATCTGAGCAAGAAAAAACAAATAATTTTAATTCAATAATTGAAAAAGAAAAAGAAATAAATTTCAAATTACTTTTGAATGAAAATCGTGAAATTTACATTGATACTCAATCAATTTCGTTAATTGGAGTTGAAAATTGGGGAAAGCTTCCATTTCCTGCTTATGGAAACTTAGACAAAGCCTTAGAAGGCATTAAAAAAGAAAATTTTAAAATTCTTCTTTCTCACGACCCTACGCACTGGGACGAAAAAGTATTGAATAAAACAAATATAGAATTAACTTTATCGGGACACACTCATGGAATGCAATTTGGAATATATACTGATGCACTAAAATGGAGTCCTGTATCATTAAAATACCCACGCTGGGGAGGATTATATAAAGAAAATAATCAAATGCTATTTGTAAGTACAGGGCTTGGTTACATAGGTTATTCCGGTAGAATTGGCATACCTCCTGAAGTAATAGTTATAACTTTAAAATGTAATTAATTTTAATCTTTATAATTTATTTCTCTATGTTTTCCATCACAAAATGGCTTACGAGAACTTGCTCCACATCTGCATATTGTTGCAATTCCGTTAATTTCTAACGTATTACCATTGGCTTCAACAATTTTGAAATTTCCTTTTACTTTTAATGGACCATCTTTCATAACAGTCAACACAGTAACATTTTCAGTTGTTGTACTTGAGATTTCTTTTTCAGACACACTTTCGTCAGCCTCATTTTTTATATCTTTATTTCTCATATACGACAATGCCTGTGTTGGACACAAATCAACTATTTCGATAATTTTATTTGTTGGTTCGCCATTAATATTTACCCAAGGTCGTTCAATCGGATTAAAAACTTTGGGTAATTTTCTAAAGCAAATTGTTGAATGGTCGCATAATGCAGGTTTCCAAAAAACAGTTATTTCACCATTTGTATATTTGCGGTCTTTCGATTTCATTTCAAATTATTTAAATCTTTAATAAGTATTTCGTTCAATGGTTTTCTTGTTCTTGGTAATTTTTCAATTTTTAGATATTCGTCTTTCAAATCATTTGCATTTCCAAGATATCCCATAGCAATTAAAGTAAGAACGTCAAAATTAGAATCTACATTTAATAATTCTGTTAATTTTTCTGAATCGAATCCGCCCA
>MENC01000082.1:15707-21565 GCA_001768155.1 Bacteroidetes bacterium GWA2_30_7 | reverse complement strand
TGTGTTACAATTCGCGAAAAAGCTGTTGAAAGGGCAATTCAAGCCAAAAAAGAAGGTTTCGGACCTGACCGTATTTTACTTATGGTTTCAACAAGCGAATCACATCATAAAAAAAACAGCGGACTTTCACTTGATGAATATTGGAAAATGTCAGTAAAGTGCATAAAAGATGCTCGTGATGCAGGAATAAAAGTTAATGGAACTGTCAGTACAATATGGGGTTGTCCGATTGAAGGTCCTACAGAATTATCAAAAGCAGTTGACTTTTCAAAACGTTGGTTCGATATTGGAGCTTCAGATGTTGAACATGCCGACCACGACGGAAGTGCCTCTCCTGATAGAGTTTACAAATATTTTTCGATGTTGATGGATAAATTTCAAAAACCTGATAAACATATTGTACACTTTCATTCTACACGCGGCTGGGGATTAGCAAATGTTCTTGCAGCACTTAATGCCGGAATGACAAACTACGAAAGTTCAATGGGTGGAATTGGAGGACAACCTGCAAATTTTGTTGATGGAGTTCCAGTTGCAGGTACTGGAGAATATTATTATGCAGACCCATCATTATCAGGACTTGTACCAACCGAAGATTTAGTTGTAATGCTTGATGAAATGGGAATTGAAACAGGAATTGATATTGACCGAGTTCTTGAAACCGGAAAAATGGTTGAAAGAATTGTGGGACGCAAATTACGTTCAGAATGTGTAAAAACGGGAAGGATTCCTAAATCGTTGACTGGAAGATAATAACCCAGTTTTTTACATTTTATTGAATTTATAATATTTGCTCATCTTTCAAAAAATGATTAAATTTGATAAGAAAAATAGAAATTAGATTTATGAAAGCTATTAATATTGAATTAGATAAAAAGTTATTTATCCAAATAATAAATAAACTTAACTATAATGACAAATTTGAAATATTCAATGAGTTAAAAAAATCTTTATTTTTAAAAAGGTTCAACAATCTATTAAAATCTACCAAAACAAATGAACTTTCCTTAGAAGATATTACAAAAGAGGTTGAATCTGTAAGAAAACAAAGATATGAAAAGGGAAAACAAATCATTTAAAATCATAATTGATACTAACATTTGGATTTCTTTTCTTATTGGAAAAACTTTAAAGGGACTTCAGGTTCATATTGATTCTCAATTTTTTAGAATTATTTCTTGCAATGAGCAACTTCAAGAATTATCGGAAGTTTTCAAAAAAAACAAAATCAAAAAATATTTATCAATAAAGCAAATAGAAGAATTTTTTGAATTATTTAGTGAATTTTCGGAAATAATTGAACTCAAGACAAGGTCTTCAATTTGTAGAGATTTAAAAGATAATTATTTAGTTTCATTAGCAATTGATTCAAATGCAGATTTTTTAATTACTGGTGATAACGATTTATTAGAATTAAATAAAATTGGAAATACTCTCATTGTCAGATATTCTGAATTTGATAAATTGATTAAAAAATAACCAGATCTATCAGCGAAAATCAGCGTCCAAAAAAATGAAAACAATCGGAATAATCCCTGCCCGCTACGCCTCAACAAGATTTCCCGGCAAACCTTTAGTTGAAATCAAAGGAAAACCAATGATTCAGCATGTTTACGAACAAGCCTCGAAAGCTCTTGATTATGTTTATGTTGCCACTGATGATTCCCGAATAGAAAATGTAGTAAAAAAGTTCAACGGAAAAGTTGTACTAACATCAGAAAATCATCAGAGCGGAACCGATAGATGTGCCGAAGCAATTTCAATTATTGAAAAATCATTAAAGATTAAATTCGATGTAGTACTTTGTATTCAGGGCGATGAACCATTTATCCAACCCGAACAATTAAAACTACTTTCTGATGCTTTTAAAATTGATAATGTGCAAATTGCAACACTCATTAAACCAACAAATTCGGAAGAAGAAATTAACAATCCAAATATTGTAAAAGTAATTATTGATAAAAATAAGGATGCTATTTATTTCAGTCGCAATCCAATTCCTTATTTAAGAAACAAGGATAGCAAATGCCAGACTTTATATTTCAAACATATTGGAATTTATGCTTATAGAACAAATATTTTAGCCGAAATTACAAAACTTCCTCAAGGAATGCTCGAAATTGCCGAATCGCTTGAACAACTCAGATGGATTGAAAATGGATATAAAATCTATATTCAAATAACTGAATTTGAAACTATTGCTATTGATTCTCCAGAAGACTTGAAAAAAATTATTTAATAAATTGTATTAATTAATACTTTTGTATTTCTAAACTTAAAATGATTAAAAAGACAATACTAATATTACTGACATTAAATATTCTATATTTTAGTTTTGGATATTTCTTTGTATTTAAATCAATTCAAAAATCAATAAAAAAAGAAATAAAAAGCATTATGGCTCACGATATTAACAACTTGAACCTTGAAGTTTTTCATTTTAAGAAAGATATTTATACAAATTCTCCTGAATTTTTCAACTGGCACGATAACAATAAAGAATTCTTTTATTTTGGAAAACTTTACGATATTGTAAAGTCTGAAATTTCTGATAATGAAATAATTATTTATGCTTTCAACGATAAAAACGAACAACATCTCATAAGTAATTACAATAATTATATTAATAATTATACAGGAACACAACTCCCAAATAAAATTAAAGTTCAAAATTTACTTGCATTTATGCAACTAACTTATATTCAAACTACAATTACATTTAATTTTAATTGTAATCAAAATAATTTAAAATATTTTGACATTAAAAACCTTTACGAATTTAATTCTCTTTTTAATTCGCATCATCCTCCAAAAGCTTAAATTATTATTGCAATAAAATATTCATTATTTTATTGCTAACATTTGCAATTTTCAACTATTGCATTGATAATAAATTAAATAATTTAACAAAATTGAATATATGAAACTTATATATATAATTTTATCTATATTGCTTTTTAAAATGTCTTTATGTCAAACTTTACATACAGATACTACAATAATTACAATTAAAGAAGCTGTCATTTCTGCAAATAAATCATTAGAGACCAAAAAAACAGTTTCACAACAAATTCAGGTAATTTCGGTAAAAGAGATTGAAAATAGTCAATCTCAATCAACTGCCGACCTAATTGCAAATACAGGAAGTGTTTTTGTGCAGAAAAGTCAAATGGGTGGCGGAAGTCCTGTAATTCGTGGATTTGAATCTAGTCGTATTTTGCTTGTAATTGATGGTGTAAAAATGAATAATCTGATTTATCGTTCCGGACACTTGCAAAATCTTGTTACACTTGATAATGCAATACTCGAACGCACCGAAATTTTATTTGGTCCATCATCTACAGTTTATGGAAGCGACGCATTAGGCGGTGTAATACATCTTTATACAAAAAAGCCAAAATTTGCTTATGAAGAACAAAAAACAAACATAAAAATCAATGCATCATCTCGTTATGGAAGCATAAATAATGAAATGGCTGAACATTTTGATTTTAATTTTGGAACTAAAAAATTTGCTTCATTAAGTTCATTTACATATTCCAGTTTTGGTGATTTAAAAGGCGGGAAAAATCAAAATCCTTTTTATACAACTAGTTATGGAGAAAGACCATATTATGTTGAAAGATTTAATGGAAAAGATTCATTAGTTAAAAATAGCGACCGTTATTTACAAAAACAAAGCGGATACACACAATATGATATTTTGCAAAAATTTCTTTATCAGCAATCTGAACATCTTTCGCATGGACTGAATGTTCAATTTTCAAACTCTTCTGATGTGCCTAGATATGACCGCCTTACAGACCCAAAAGGCGTTGGTTTAAAATCTGCCGAATGGTATTATGGTCCACAAACTCGTCTTTTAACTGCTTATGATTTAAAATTCTCAAATCCAGAATCATTTTTCCATAATATTAATTTGGGGGTTAGTTATCAAAGTGTTGAAGAAAGCCGACACAACAGAAATTTTGGAAAAGAAGATTTAGCTCATCGTGTTGAAAATGTAAATGTTATTGGCGTTGATATTGATTTTCAAAAATTTATTAAAAACCATAACCTTCGATTTGGTTTAGACGCTCAGTATAACACATTGAAATCTACTGCAAATAACGAAAATATTATAACTGGAGAAAATACTCCTCTTGACACAAGATATCCAGATGGCGACAACTCTATGTTAAATATTGGAGCTTATGTTTCTCACACATGGCAAATAAATGACCAATTAACTTTAAATGATGGGATTAGGGGTGGTTTTTCTTCATTAAAATCTACTTTAGTTGATACTTCATTTTTCCATTTTCCATATAATAGTATAAACCAAAATTCACCAGTTTACTCAGGTAGCGTTGGCTTAATAAATTGTCCAACTGACGATTGGAAGCTGTCTCTTTTAGTTTCTACAGGCTTCAGAGTTCCAAATGTTGACGACATGAGTAAAATTTTTGAATCTACAACTGGCTCTGTTATTGTTCCAAACTCTGATTTAAAACCTGAAAAAACTATAAATTATGAAATGGGTTTTACTAAGATTTTTGAACATAAAACACTGTGGGAAAACAACATTTATTACACACAATTTTTTGATGCAATTGTTTCTGATAAATTTAAATTTGACGGAAAAGATTCAATTATGTATGACGGAACATTAAGTCAGGTTTATGCAAATCAGAATAAAAAAGAAGCATTTTTATATGGAGTTTCTTCAACCATGAAATCTCAGGCTGGCGAACATTTCATTTTCTCATTAATGGTAAGCTATACTTATGGAAGAGTTAAAACTGATTCGACTGATGCTCCACTCGACCATATTCCTCCTTTTATGGCTAGAACTAAACTTACTTATAAAAACAAGAATTTCGGTTCAGATTTTTTTATAAATTATAATGGCTGGAAGAAAATTAAAGATTACAGCCTTGGAGGCGAAGACAACGAACAATATGCAACACCAGATGGAATGCCCGCTTGGTTTACAGTAAATCTTAGAGCTTCTTACAAAGTTCAAAAATATATTACTTTACAAGCTGGAATTGATAATGTTTTCGATACTCAGTATCGTTCATTTGCTAGTGGAATTAATGCACCGGGAAGAAACATATTTGCCTCTATCAGAATCAATTACTAATATTATAGTAAAATCTGAACATTTCTTTTTAAAGGTTGTACATTAAATTTTCCGACATGTCCAACCTTTTTTTAATTCATTTTCAGCAAATTTTATTAATTCGTTTGAATTTTGCTAAAATTCAATTACGTTTGTTTCAATGATAAAAAAAATTGCAAATATTGTTTCATTAATTTTTCATCCATTACTTGGTCCTACTTACGGAATGTTATTTTTATTCAATTCCGGCTCTTATTTTTCGTTCATTCCTAATGAAGCAAAACTTATAGTTTATTTAATAACGTTCATTGGCACTTTTGTGCTTCCACTAACTTTTATGCCTTTTTTTTTATATAAAAAAATTATCAAAAATTTAACATTAAGCGTTCGTAGAGAAAGGGTTATTCCACTATTAATAACCGCACTGGCATTTTACTTTACATATTTTACTATCAGCCAATTACCCATTCCTACATATATGAACAAATTTTTTCTTTTTTCAACCATTATTGTAATAATCTCGCTTTTAATTACAATTAAATGGAAAATCAGTAATCATTTGGTTGGGTTAGGAAGTTTTACAGGATTTGTAATTTTTACCGGAATAAAGTTCGATTTAGATATTTCAAATTTTCTTATAATTCTTTTTTTAGTAAGTGGATTTACTGCTTCAGCCAGATTGTATCTTAAAGCACACAGTAATTTGCAAGTTTATGTAGGATTTTTAACTGGTCTATTCTCAGTTATTCTTTTC
>MENC01000082.1:14167-15607 GCA_001768155.1 Bacteroidetes bacterium GWA2_30_7 | reverse complement strand
ATAGTTCTATCTCCAACGATAACATTATCGCCCCAAATTTTTTCGAGAATTTCTTCACGTGTAAACACTCTTTCGGGTATTGAATTTAATAATACTAAAAGTTCAAATTCTTTTTTTGGCAGAATTATTTCTGAATTATTTTTATAAATCAAATATTTTTCCTTATCAATTCTAATACTTGATGTTACAGCTTCAATAACACTTTCTATATTTGAATCTTTTTTTAATTCAACTCTTTTCAATAATGCTTTAATTCTACTGACAAGTAGCTTTGGTTTAATTGGTTTTGTAATGTAATCATCTGCACCAGCCTCAAATCCTGCTATTTGAGAATAATCTTCTCCTCTTGCTGTAAGAAACGAAATTATAGTATTATCAAGTAACTTGTTTTTTCTGAGTTCTATACAAGTTTCAATTCCATCTATTTCTGGCATCATTACATCCAAAAGTATTAAATTAGGAATTATTTTATCAGCTAATTCCAATGCGTCTTTACCATTACCACAGACATTTACGATAAAGCCTTCTTTTATGAGATTATAACTTAAAAACTCAAGTATATCAGGTTCATCATCAACAATTAATATTTTAAATTGATTCAATTTTTTTAATTTTTTTTAACGTGCTAAGTTAATTTTTTTTTAAGAAAAACTTGACATGTATAATTATATAAACTACCTTTACCTTAAATTAGTCTAAATTAAAATAATAAAATTATTATGGAAACGCTAACAAAAATAGCTTATAAAGAAACTAAAGGTTTAACTACAAATTATCCATTTATTTTACCAAATCTTGATTACAAATACGATTCATTAGAACCATCTATTGACCGTACTACTATGGAAATTCATCATACAAAACATCATGCAACTTATATCAATAATCTTAATAATGCTATAAAAGGAACTGAAATAGAAACTAAAACTTTGGGAGAAATTTTAGAAAATATTTCATCATATTCTCCTACTATCAGAAATAATAGTGGTGGACATTATAATCATAGTTTGTTCTGGAAATTACTATCTCCCTATAAAACAACTATTTCTGATGAATTAATACATGATATTACTACTACTTTTGGTTCATTCGACAAATTTAAAGAAGAATTTAAAGATGAAGCTTTAAAACGTTTTGGAAGTGGTTGGGCATGGCTTATTATTAATGAATTTGAGAAATTGCAAATTATTTCGACTCCAAATCAAGAAAATCCACTAATGGATATTACAAATGTTAAGGGTTATCCCTTGCTATGTTTAGATGTCTGGGAACATGCTTATTACTTAAATTACCAGAACAAAAGAAATGACTATATTATAGCATTTTTTAACATAATTAATTGGAAAGAAATTGACGAACGGTATAGAAAATTCAAAAAATAATTTCACATTTGTACCATTATTTCAAATGATGCTAGTCAGGAGAAATATGTTTAGCACC
>MENC01000082.1:6692-14145 GCA_001768155.1 Bacteroidetes bacterium GWA2_30_7 | reverse complement strand
AAGTCAAGAAAAGAAAAGTAGCCACAAAATCACCAAAGCACCAAAATCCACAAAAATAAGATTGTCAAATAAATAGTTTTGATGAAAACTTTGTGTTTTAGTGCTTTAGTGGCAAAATAAGACTTTTCGGAGTGGACTCATTTCTAAAATTTTCTAGAAACTTAGCTTCTTCTTTTTAAACGGATTTGCTTCAATAAAGTTTGGTAAATAATTTTCAGAACTATTTAAATTCTGAATCCAACCTTTATTAAATTCAAGTTTTTCCAACGTATTAATTACTTTTTCGTATTCTTGCTTTAAAAGTTTGCGATTTATTTCAAAATAATAACTTGATTTATTACAAGGAAAATATTGCGACATTAACGAAATTGAAACTTTTCTTGAAATATTCTCAGCAATAAATTCTAACAATTTTATACTATTCTCAGTATTATCGGGCAAAACCAAGTGTCTTATTATTAAGCCCGATTCTGCAACACCCTCATCATTAATTACTAAAGAAGAACCCTTTTGTCGGTACATTTCTTTAATTGCCAAAGTTGCTAACTCAAAATAATTTTTTGTATCAGAATACTTTTCAGCTAATTTATTATCAAAATATTTAAAATCAGGCAAATAAATATCAATATAATTTTCTAAACTTTTTAATTGCACAACACTATCGTAAGCATTTGAATTATAAATAAATATTGGTTTAAAACCTTTATTTCCTAATTCATTAATTATGTATTTCATTTGTGGAATAAAATGTGATGGCGAAACAAAACCAACTGAATTTACTCCAGATTTAATAATTTCAATAATTTTTTCTATAACATTAGCAAATGATAAAAAAATTAAATTATTGTTATTGTTACTAATCTGAAAATTCTGACAATAAACACATTGCATATTACAATGTCCGAAAAAAACATTGCAAATCCCTTTCTGTCCGCTAATTACAGGTTCTTCGCCTTTATGAATGCACACACTTACAACACCAGAATCTGAACCAGATTTACAAAACCCCAATTTTCCTGAATATCTATTTGAACTACAATTTCTTGGACATATTTTGCAATTTAATAATTCTGGAAAATATTGTTTTTCATTTAACATATCACAAATCTAGAATTTATGATTGAACTCTTACATTTATTTTTTTAAAGAAATAAATTTAATTTTGTGTATATTTGTAATATAAATAAGTACAATTCTTTTATGGGACTAGTAAATGCAAATGTGATTTTAAAAAATCCAAGAATCCCCGAACTTCAACCTTTAGAAGTTAGTGCTTTGGCAGATACTGGAGCTTTACATTTGTGTATCCCTGAACATATAAGAATTCAACTTCAACTTGAGGAATTAGACAAAAAAGAAGTAACCATAGCTGATGGTTCTAAAAAATTGGTTTCTTATGTTGGACCAATTGAAATCAGATTTAAAAATCGAGTTGGATTTGTTGGAGCTTTAGTTCTTGGAAACCAAATTTTATTTGGCGCAATTCCTATGGAAGATATGGATTTAGTGGTAATTCCTTCAACAAGAACATTAGATGTTAACCCTAATAGTCCTAATATTGCTGTATCCGTAGCATATTAAAACGTCTAAATTTCAGCCACTTAACAATCTAATTTGATAGTATTAATCATATTTAATTAGAAATTTGCTCATTTTTCATTTAACAAATTTAATACTTTCTAAAACTTAGAAATTGTTTTACCTTTGTAAATGAACAATTCTGAAAAAATATCTTTAAAAACCAACTTAATCATTGAATGTAAAAAAACTCTAAACAACAAAGCCTCTTTAGCAAAACAAGCTATGGACGAAAATCAACAACAGGCAAACGAATATGGTCTGCCTAAAGATAGATACGATTCGTTCCGTACACAATTACTCCAAAAAAGAGACTTATTTGCTGTTCAATATCAAAAATTTATCGACGACATTAAAATGTTAGACTTAATTGATAGTAAATCAACTTTTTATAAAATTAAATTTGGAGCTGTTGTTATTACCGATGCTCAAAGTTTTTTTGTAGCTGTTGGTATGGGAAAAGTTACCGTAAATAATTCCGATTTTTTTGTAATTTCACCTAAAGTGCCACTTTTTAATGCAATGAAAGACAAATCTATAAACGAAACCTTCATATTTAATGGTAAGGAATTTTTGATTAAGAAGGTGTTTTAATAATTTTTTGAAATGGAAATATGTAAAAGTTGGCATTGATTGGGAAAATGTAAAACAATTAGATTTTTGCAACTTTTATGCAGTAAGTGTGGCGATTACTGCATTTGGGTAAGCAGTAGTAATTAATTGTATTACAACACTATCCATATATGTTTTGTTTTAAACCTTTTAAAATTTTTAGAATTATACCTTTCTCAAAGCTTATAACCAAATATCCTTCATTAAACCTATTGGCTCTTATTATTACAGTTATTAATTTACAAAGTATTTCAGTACTCAATTTGGAGTAATCAGTATCTTTATTTTTTATTATATCTGAACCCTCTGTCCAACTTACCCAATCAAACATTGGAACAATTCCTAACTCATTGACCTTGTGAAAAAAATCATTGACAATTGCAGCAGGTTTAGTATGTGGCATATTAAAAATTCCTTCAGAATTTTTTTCGCCACCAATTGTTTCTCCAAATGTTTCTGTTTTTTCAATTATTGGAATTAAATCAAATAAAGATTTCCAATCTTCATTTGAAATTTGTTTGAGTTTGGTTTCAAAATCTTTTAAATCTGTCATTTTTTAATTATTTTTAATTTTAACGAATTGTAAAGAAAATTGAATGAATTTTATCAAATCATTGTCTTTAAATATCTCTTGCAAGTTGTCATTGTTTTTTAGATAAATTCTAATTAAATCATCTACAGTTGTTTCTTTTATATTTTTTCCATAAATTGCTAATTGTGTTAACTTTATATACGTTTCCTTGTCTAAAACAATTGAAAAGCTACCTTCGGTAAATTTACCTAATAACCAAAGAAGATTATCAAGTTTGTCAATTTTTTTTATACCTGTACAAAAGTCAAGTTGAGTTAAACAAGCAAAATAGGAAATATGAAATTCCTTCATAAGTACTGGTATTTCAAGCTCATCTTTAAATTTTAACCTTATCTTCTCATAAGAAGATATTGCCAATGTATCATAAATTGGAAAATTATATTCCGTTAAGAAATATAAATATTTTGAAATTAGCGAAGGAGCTTGCCCAGCAGACTCCCCATTTTTATGAATCCCATACTTTTTAAATTCAAATAAATCTTTTATATCTTTTAAAGTTTCAGGAGTTTCAAGAAATTTCGTACACTTATTTCTTAGAATTTCGTCTGACCCGTTTGAAATTTCAAATATTTTTTTTGCTAAATCATCAATTCCAAATAATCGCTTACTATTAATTTGAGTTGAATAATAACTATCAATCAATGTCAATCTGGAAATTACTGTTTTTAAATCACCATTCTTTTTCTTGTCAAAAAATGAAGATATTATATTTTTACTTTGAAGATAGTTAGTTTCTGCACTTGTTCCATTCTTATTTAAAATATTGTGTGCTAATTCGGCGTACTCTTTCAATTTTTCCATAATTTTTGCTTTTATACAAAAATACATTTTTTAATGATAAAAAGCACAATCTTTTCATTTTAATAATTTGTTAAAACACTTGCAATTGCTAAAAATATAATGGGTTTTTGAAAAGAAATAATTTAGAATAATTTTAAATTCACATTTAAGTACACAAATACTTGTTTGATAATAATTTTTTTTACTATTTTTACAGCTCTAAATTTTCTAACTAATGGAGGAAAACTATAAAGAACCTAATAAAAAATCAAGACGCGATTTCTTAAAAACACTCGGTATTGTTGGTGCTGCCGGAGCTAGTGGAGCTATGGCTCTGTACTTTGGTCAGCAATACGAAAACATTAAATCGGGCAAAAAAGTCAAATTGCTTACTGTTGATAATAAGGTAGTTGAATTTGAAGATGGCAAACTCAAAGAATATGAAAGACAAACCGAAGAGTTATTTATCAGAGGTCGTGAAGGAATTGCCGGAAAAAGCTGGGTTATGGTTATCGACCTTGCTAAATGTCAGAATGCAAGAAAATGTATAACCGCTTGTCAGTCTGCACACCAATTAAGACCTGAGCAATATCATATAAATACACTAACTATGCAGGATTCGCAAGATACACCTGCTTACTTTATGCCAAAACCCTGTATGCACTGCGATAATCCGCCATGCGTTTCGGTTTGCCCTGTTGATGCTACTTTTAAAAGAAACGACGGACCGGTTCTAATGGATAATGACCGTTGTATTGGTTGCCGTTTTTGTATTGCTGCTTGTCCTTATTCGGCAAGGATTTTCCATTGGTTCGACCCAAAAAATGCCGTATTATTTAAAGATATGCCTTATGATTTAGAATTAAATGTTCCACAAAAACTGGGAACTGTAACTAAATGCTTGTTCAGTGCCGACAGATTAAGAAAAAATGAACTCCCCTACTGTGTATCTAATTGTCCGAATGGAGTTTATTATTTCGGCGACAAAAACGAAGATGCTGTTACTAATGGAACTACTAAAGAAACTGTAAGACTAAGCACTCTTTTAAAAGAAAATGCTGCTTACCGCCTAATGGAAGAATTAGGGCAAGAACCAAGAGTTTACTATCTGCCACCAAAAGGTAGAAAAGGAACTTTGCCGGAAGAAAATAAAAACAACGAAAATCATGTTTAAGAGTATGCCACAGATAACACAAATTTTCGCAGATTTTAAACTATCTTCGATAGTTTTTATAAAAAATAAATCTGTGAACATGTGGCATTTTATCTTAAATTTAAATCTGATTAATTAAGAAATATACTTAGAAATGACTGAAAATAAAATAATTCAAGATTTATTACAATCGGTAAAGCTTAGTAAAGGTTTCTACGCATGGATGACATTTCTAACAATAAGCTTATTTGTTTGCCTGTATGCTTATTATCTGCAATTAACTACCGGTCTTGGAGTTACAGGATTAAGAGACTATATTTCTTGGGGATTATATATTGCAAATTTTGTATTTTTTGTTGCATCAAGCCTTGTGGGAATGTTAATAAGCTCTATTTTAGGACTTAGCGGTCAAAAATGGATTACTCCAATTGTAAGAATTGCAGAAATAATTGCAGTAGCTTTTGCCGCAGTTGCAGGCTTAGTAATAGTATCGGATATGGGTCGCCCCGAAAAATTAGCAAATGTTTTTCTATATGGCAGGTTTCAATCACCGATTCTTTGGGATGTAACTGTTGTAACCACCTATGTTATAATCAGTTTATTATTGTTCTATACTCCACTTATTCCAGATTTGACTATTGCTTATAAAAATAGAACTGATTTGCCAAAATGGCAAAAAGGTTTGTATAAAATATTATCTCTGAATTGGGTTGGAAACCTCGAACAAGTTCAGTTACAAAAAAAAGCAATCGGAATATTGTTGGTTCTTGTAATTCCGGTGGCAATGGCAATTCACACAGTAACTTCATGGCTTTTTGCAGTTACACCACGCTCGGGCTGGTCGTCAACTATTTTAGGACCATATTTCGTTACAGGTGCGTTTGTTACAGGAGTTGCTTCGGTAATAATTGCAATGTATATTTTTCAAAAAATTTATAGTTTAAAAGAATATATATATGATATTCATTTCGATAAAATGGGAAAACTATTAGTGTTGGTTTGCTTAATTTATTTATATTTTAACATAAACGAATTTTTAATTCCAGGTTACAGAATGCCAAAGCACGAAGCTGCTCATTTACATTCTTTATTTTCGGGAAGTCATTCAATTATGTTTTGGTTTGTTCAAATTGTGGGACTAATTCTTCCAATTATATTGCTGATATTTAAACCTTTTCGAAAACCTTTTCCTATAACTTTAATTGCAATTATTGTGTTTATTGGAGCATGGTTTAAAAGATACCTTATTGTTATTTCTCCACAAGAACACCCTTTTTTACCAATTCAAAATGTTCCAGAAAACTTCACTTATTATGTACCTACAATAACCGAAATTGCTATTACAATTGCGTCTTTTGTACTTGTACTTATGATTATATCGGTTTTATCTAAAGTTTTCCCAATAATACCAATACATGAAACCTTAACTGAAAGAAATAAGCAAAATGAAAAATAAAATATTTTTATTAATATTAATTAGCTGTTTTGCATACAGTGTTTTTTCACAAGAATGGACAGTTCCTGATGACAAAAAGAAACTAACAGCTCCTTTTAAATTTGATTCAGAACATCAGAAAAAAGGCGAGGAAATTTTTAATAAAACATGTGTTTCGTGCCATGGGCATCCTGGTCAAGGCGATTTTGCAAAACTGACACCAGTTCCAAAAGACCCAGCATCAAATGAATATCAGGCAAATACAGATGGTGAATTGTTTTTTAAAATTTCTGAAGGTAGAATTATAATGCCATCTTTTAAAAACACTCTTAAAGCTGTTGATATTTGGGATTTAATAGCTTATGTTAGAACTTACAATAAAGATTATGTTCAGGTTTTTACCGAAACTGCAACTGAAACAAGTATTACTTCTAAAATTTCTTCTAAAATTACATTTGCCGAAGAAGATAAAAAACTAAAAGTTAGAATTATCAATAAAGACGCTGAAAAAACTGCATCAGAAGGTGTTACTCTTTCAATTTATGCAAAAAGATATTTTGGTTGGTTACAATTAGATAAAACAAAAAAAACAGACCAAAATGGTTTTGTATCTTTCTCTTTACCAAACGATTTACCTGGCGATAGTATTGGAAATTTACAAATAACCCTCAAAATTACAGATGATTCGGGTTTTGAAGAAACAATTGCAGATACAATTTTTAAAGCTGGAGTTCCAATAATATATAACAATTTACTTGATAATCGTGCAATGTGGAATATTCGTTCAAAAGCTCCATTGTGGTTAATTTTGACATATTCAGGTACAGTTCTTACAGTTATGAGTGTGATTTTATATATAATCTGGATTTTGGCACAAATTAGAAAAAAAGGCAGTTCTGAAATTTAGGAGTTCGTCATTGCGAGGCACGAAGCAATCTAATTTAGGATTTTAACAATGAAACAATTTAACAATATAACAATGAACATCAAACACTTCGACATGCTCAGTGCATCGCATCAAACATCAAACATCAAACATCTAATCTTATTTTTTGCTTTAATATTTCTTTTCGGCGTTGCAAAATCTCAAATTATTTTCTCTGGAAATGAACAAATTGGGGTTGACGAAAAGCTTTCAGATACAATACCATTAAATCTGAATTTTATAAACGAAAATGATGATACAATTCAATTAGGGTCGTTAATAGACAAGCCTACGGTTTTTTCATTTGTTTATTTTGATTGCCCCGGATTATGTAGTCCATTACAACAAGGAATTTCTGAATTAGTTGATAACTCTGAT
>MENC01000082.1:0-6655 GCA_001768155.1 Bacteroidetes bacterium GWA2_30_7 | reverse complement strand
AGCTACAGGCTATAGAATAAAAGTTACCGGGCTCGATTTTGCACATCCATCGGCAATAATAATTGTAAGTCCTTCGGGGAAAATTACAAGATATTTATATGGTCTTACTTTTTTACCTTTCGATTTTAAAATGGCAATAATTGAATCACAACAAGGACTTGCCAGAGCATCTATTAGTAAAGTACTTGAGTTTTGTTTTGCATACGACCCTCAAGGTAAAAAGTACTCATTAGAAGTTACAAAAGTATCAGCAACAATTATTATCTTTTTTGCACTGTTACTTTTTATTTATTTAATAATAAAATCAAGAAAAAATAGAAATCCTAAATCCTAAATTCAAAAATTCTAAATATATTATGGAATATTCAGCAATTGAAAATAGTTATTTTAAAATCGGAAATAAGCACAAAGGGCTTCTAGGATGGTTAACATCAACCGACCATAAGAGAATAGGACTCATGTATATGTATGCCATTATTTCATTTTTCTTTATTGGTGGCATTTTGGGTGGAGTAATGCGTACGGAATTAGCTCGACCAGGTCAGGATTTTTTATCAGCTCAAACATATAATGCGGTATTTACTGTACATGGTGTTATTATGATATTTTTGGTTGTAATTCCGGGTTTAGCAGCAGTTTTTGGCAATTTATTTATGCCAATTATGATTGGTGCAAGAGATGTTTCTTTTCCTAAATTAAATTTATTTTCCTTTTACATTTATATGCTTGGAGCTGTGTTAGCGGTAATATCATTATTTATTGGAAAAGGAGCACCCGATACAGGCTGGACATTTTATGCTCCATATAGTACTCAAAGCGGCACAAATGTAATTGCTGCGGTACTTGCAGCATTTGTTTTAGGCTTTTCATCAATTTTAACAGGTTTAAATTTCATTGTAACTATACATAGATTAAGAGCTCCGGGAATGACTTGGTTTAAAATGCCTTTGTTTCCGTGGTCGCTTTACGCAACTGCATGGATTCAGCTTTTAGCAACCCCAATTGTTGGAATAACATTGCTTATGCTTGTTGCTGAACGATTATTTAAAATTGGCTTTTTTGACCCAAATTTAGGTGGCGACCCAATTTTATTTCAGCATCTTTTTTGGATTTATTCACATCCTGCTGTTTATGTTATGATTTTGCCTGCAATGGGTGTTATTACCGAAATTATTCCAACTTTTGCTAAACGTAAGGTATATGGATACAAAGCAATTGCATTGTCAAGTGTAGCTATTGCTGCAGTAGGATATTTAGTTTGGGGACATCACATGTACACTGCCGGAATGAGCGGAACTGCACGTTGGGTTTTCAGTTTTCTTACTTTTATTGTTGCTGTGCCAAGTGCCATAAAAGTATTTAACTGGATTTCAACAATGTATAAAGGGTCAATTAGTCTTGAACCACCTTTCTACTTTGCTATGGCATTTATATTTAATTTTATGATTGGTGGACTTACAGGATTGATTTTAGGCTCTTTAGCAACAAACATTCATGTTCATGATACTTCATTTGTAGTTGCACATTTTCATTATATTGTTTTTGGAGGAATGGGATTTGCATTTTTAGCTGCCTTGCATTATTGGTTTCCGAAAATTTATGGCAGAATGTATAATCATAAAATGGCAAACTGGTCGTGTGTAATAATTTTTATTGGATTTACTACCCTATATTTTCCGCTGTTTATTATTGGATTACAAGGAATGCCTCGAAGATACTTCGATTATTTACCTCAATTTCAAACAGGACATTTTATTTCAACAATAGGTGCATTTATTTTAGGACTTGGATTTCTATTAATATTTATAAATTTAGTACGTTCTGCAAAAAAAGGCAAAATTACAACATCAAACCCTTGGGGCGGTTTAACATTAGAATGGCAAATACCTTCTCCTCCTACGGTCGAAAATTTTGAAGAAATTCCTGTAATTACCGAAGGTCCTTATGAATACAAGTAAAAAAATGTAATATTTAATATGTAATAAATAAGATTAACTATGTGAAATCTATGCGATGCACTGAGCTTAGTCGAAGTGTATCTATGATTCTATGTGGTTAAAATGAAAAAAAGACTAATAATATGAATGCGTCAGCAACCAAAAACTTCAAACCAAAAACTTGAAACTATTATGAATCATAGCATAACACATACCGAACACCGAGACGATTTAGGAGCCAAAATGGGAATGTGGCTTTTTATTTTTACAGAATTACTTCTTTTTGGAGGACTTTTTATAGTTTATGCTGTTTATCGTTCGCAATATCCAGACGATTTTCAAATAGCAGCAACCCAATTAAATACATTTATTGGAACACTTAATACAATTATTCTTTTAGTTAGCAGTATGACGGTTGCAATGTCAATAACTGCTCTTCAAAAAGGCAATAAAAAACTAACAATCTATTTATTAGGAATTACAATATTATTTGCAATTATTTTTCTTGTAAATAAATATTTTGAATGGGGAGCAAAATTTCATCATCATTTATATCCAGGGTCAGAGCTAATGCTTACACTAAAAAGAGGAGAATTACTCTTTTTCAGTCTTTATTATTTTATGACCGGACTTCATGCACTACACATTGTTGTAGGGATGGTTATATTAATTGTTGTTCTTTTAAAAGTAAAATCCGGAAAAATTAATAATACCGATTTTGTTTTGCTCGAAAATGGAGGTTTATATTGGCATTTAGTTGACCTAATCTGGATATTTTTATTCCCTTTATTATATTTAATCACATAATATTATGTCGAACGGAAAACATCACATAACAGACTATAAAACTTATGCATGGGTTTTAGTAATATTATTATTTTTTACCGCATTAACAGTATTTGTATCTTGGTTTGATTTTAAAGCTTTAACTATTGCTGTTGCATTGATTATTGCTTCAATAAAAGTTACAATTGTATTAACTTACTTTATGCACTTAAAATACGATTATCTTGTATTCAGGTTAATGGTTTCAATGGTATTTTTATTAATTGCTTTAGTATTTGTAATTACATTTTTTGACTATTTATTTAGATAATATAAAAGATTATGTTTGGAACAGGAGCTTCAAATTTTGTTGAAGGAGTTGATAAAACTTTCTTCATTATTATTGGTATAGGTGCACTTTTTCTTATCGGATTAACAATGTTAATGTTAATTTTTATGATTAAGTATAATAAAAAAAGACATCCGATAGCAGTACAGGTAAAAGAACGCATGTCGCTGGAACTAACGTGGGTTATTATACCCTTAATAATTGTGCTATTAATGTTTTATTACGGTTATATTGCATACAAACCAATGCGAGAAGTTCCTGAAGGTGCTTTAAACATAAAAGCAATTGCAAAAATGTGGGATTTTAGTTTCGAATATGAAAATGGAAAAGAATCTAATACTCTTGTAGTTCCGTTTAATAAACCCATAAAACTAAATTTATTTTCAAAAGATATAGTTCATAGTTTTTATGTTCCGGCGTTTCGAATTAAAGAAGATATGGTTCCCGGATTGAAAGACAACTTTATGTGGTTTATTCCAACTGAATTAGGAAAATTTGACATTATGTGTGCCGAATATTGCGGCGTTCGTCATTCATATATGATGTCATCAGTAGAAGTCATTCCAGAAGCAGAATACAATTCGTGGATTACACAAATTAAAAAGAAATCTATGAAAGAAGAGATGAAGGGTTTTGAAATATTGAAAAATAATGCTTGTACAGGATGCCATTCTACTGATGGGAGCAAACTTGTTGGACCTACATTTAAAGAAATGTTTGGTTCAGATGTAACAGTAATTACAGAAGATGGCAAAGAACAAACAGTAAAAATAGATGAAGAATATATCAAAAATTCAATCCTTACTCCCGATAAACAAGTTGTAAAAGGCTTCAATAAAGGACTTATGCGACCTTATAACGAAATATTGAAAGACGAGGATATTAAGGAAATTATTGAGTATTTTAAAACACCGGATGAAGATTAAATCGTTTTTAATATTGTCTGCTGCCTCAGTCAGGTGTTTTCACCTGACTGTTTCGCAATGCAGTGCCTCTGTCAGGTGTTTTCACCTGACAGATAGTGATTTATAAATTATTGCAAAATGATATTTAAAGCATATTTAAAACTCTCCAAATCAATTCTTTCACTTGCAGTAGCTTTATCTGCATTTGTTGGATATTCTTTAACAAAAAACATAAATCTAATTGACTCATTAATACTTATTTCGGGAGTTTTTATGCTTTCTTCGGCGGCTTCGGCTTTAAATCAATATCAGGAAAGAAATACAGATTTATTGATGCAAAGAACTGCAAATAGACCAATTCCTTCAAAAAATATTTCAGCTAATGAAGCATTAATTTTTTCAATTATTTTAATAATACTTGGAACTTTAGTCCTATCAACATTGAACTCTATATCAGTTATTTTAGCACTATTAAACATTATTTTATACAATTTTATTTATACACCATTAAAATATAAAAGCCAGTTTGCTTTAATTCCAGGCGGATTTGTTGGTGCAATTCCTCCTCTAATTGGATGGTTTGCAACCGGAAACAACACTTTATCACCGGCAATAATTTTTATTTCTGCTTTTATGTTTTTATGGCAAATTCCGCATTTTTGGATTTTATTAATAAAATATCAGTCTGATTATAAAAATGCTAAAATTAAAAATGTTACAGAAATCATAAGCATTAATAAAATTGCTTTTATCTTATTTATTTGGATATTTTCGACTTCTATTTTAACATTTTCTTTTCCATTTTTTGGAATAATTACATCAAGTTTTAATTTAATTTGTCTATTAATATTAAACATTTTATTTATCGCAATCTTTTCTAAAATATTATTCAAAAGCCTTATCAGCAATCAGTTAAAAATTGCAAATCTTTCATTACATCTATATTTGATATTGATTTTTATAATTATAATATCTGACAAAATTATTTAATTACATTATTCGCTATCAATATCATTTTATCTTGAAATTTGTGCAGGAAACAAAAAAAGCCTCACTCATAAGATTACGAGTGAGGACAATATTTAAAAATAATAATGGTTAAAAATTATATGAACATACTTCGGCATGGGCAATAATATAAATATTATCACCAGATACTTGTAGAATATATTCATCAGAAGAGGCTTCAAATAAATCGTGCATATTGCCAAATTGCCCAGGTGCGATTGTAGTTGGTAACGAACTACTTGCAAACAATTGAGTTTCATCCATTTCAAATCCAGAAAGCATATTATAGCTTACTGTTAAAGTTGTTCCATCAAAATTCATTTCAAGTGTTCCAACTAAAGTACCTTTAGAAATATCATTTCTACCTGCACCGGCATATAACGGTGTTTCATAGAAACCGGTATCTGAAATTGTGTAAACCCATCCCCATCTGCTGTCTGTTAAATCAAAATCAATAAAAGTATTTTGCCCGAAAGCAAAAGCCGTTTCACAGGTTTTTTCTGCAATTATATCTTCCTGACATGCAAACACAAATGTAAAATAAGTAGCCCAACTGCCTTGTTGTGTGATTCTATCAGTACCAGCCCATGCACCATTCGAGCTAAATGAACCATCCAGATTTAAAATTCTTACACTAGCATGTGCAACAATATAAAAAGTCTTATCACAAATGTATGGTTCACCTCCAAGTACCGATAAGGGTATAGTAAATGTAAATGATGAAACACCATTCAAACTCCCCGATTTGTATGGAAATAGCCCTATTTTAGGAGCTCCGTTTGGTGTTTGTGGCATTAGTGATAATGACTCTCCAATAAATAATGACGCATCGTCTAACAAATTTCCGTTCGACATATTGTAAGTAATTAGCAGATTGTCATTTGTTACCGATATTTCAACAATGCCAACAACTGTTGTTTGTCCGGCATAAAGTAAAAAACTTGTAGCACCCTGTACATATGCTGACTTTTGGTTATTAATTACAGGATTTTGAATTTTTGTTTTCATTGACAATGAATCGTCCATAAAATCCTTTTTACATGACGACATAATCGTAATTGTTGCAATTACAATTAAATACTGAATTATAAACATCTGTTTCATAGTGGTTGAGGTTAAGTTAAAATTTAATTTTTATTTAGACCAAATATAAATAAGATGATTGTGTTAAGTCAAGTTTTTGGTCAAATAATTTTAAACTTTACTGATAAGAAAACGCAACAGGCTGATATTCCGACTTATAAAAATTTGAAAAACTCTTTCGCTAGCTTCTTGAAAACGAAATCTGTAAAGCTATTCTAAAAAACTAAAAAATGCCAGACCTAACAATGAAGCATCGCACGCAGGATATGAGCAAAAACAGATAGTTATATTGTTGATTAACTGCGATATGGTATAAATACTTGTGTAATATTTTTCAATTATGTTAAATGTCAGTATTTATCTAATACATTTTTAATATTTTTGCAATTTAAATCAATATTATTAATTTATGAAAAAAGTACTTTTAGCTACCGAAAAACCTTTCGCAAAAGTCGCAGTTGATGGAATCAGAAAAATTATTGAATCTGCTGGTTATGAGCTTATACTACTTGAAAAATATTCCGATAAAAATGATTTTATTAATGCTGTTGCAAATGTAGATGCATTAATTATTAGAAGCGATAAAGCCACAAAGGAAATAATTGGTG
>MENC01000081.1 GCA_001768155.1 Bacteroidetes bacterium GWA2_30_7 | reverse complement strand
GTCGAACTATATTCGTACCATGAATTATCGCTCCATTTTTCCCAACCTGTATTTGCTGTTCCATCACCATCTGTGTTAGTTATAATTGCTAATGTATCGCCGGCTGTAGTTGGTAGAACTACTTCAAAATAAAATGGTCCAGGAATAGTAACGTCAGGGCTAAAATCTATTTCGGTAGGTAAATTAGCAGTAACATTAGCTTTAATGGTTGTTAAAGAAACAGTTGCAGTAGCAACAACAGACCCAGGTTTTGCTGCCGATTGATTTAAAATATTGAAAGTAATATTAGAAGAACCTCCTTTAGCTACACCAAAATAAACAAAAACTTTATCTATTTTAGTATATGGAGCGTAAGTTGCAAAATATTCAGCTTTTGATTTATCGCCATAAGAATTATTTCCTGAAAGATAACCACTTTGAGGACTTTGTACACCATAAACTGTAGGTGTTCCTGTAAAATTGGTTAAAGTATCGCAAGTTGCAGTTCCTTGTGGAGAAACTACTATATATGAAGCTTTTGTTTCGATATCGCTACCATAAGTATTTGTTGCAGTTAATGATACTGAATAAGTTCCTGCTGTGTTATAAGTAATTGTTGGATTTTGTAAAGAAGATGTACTTGGAGTACCACCGGTAAACGACCAACTCCAACTTGTAGGAGTATTTGTTGATAAATCAGTAAAAATTACCGACCCACCTTCAATAATAGATGTTGAATTAGCACTAAAATTTGCAACAGGAGGATTGTTAGTTGTAGTACATGGAGATAAAATTCCATCTAATGTTGTAGCATTTGTACCGCTTGGGTCAAGCCATGGTTTTAGTTGAGTAGCAGAAGTTGAACCATTTGATTGCCATGAATATGAAAATTTCCCATAATAATCTGGTTGAGTTGTTGCAGAACAATATGAGCCTCCACCGGTTAAATCACCAATAATTCGTCCATTATTATCAAATAAAGGAGAACCCGATGAGCCGCCTTCTGTAACACCTGTTCCATTTGTAGTTGCTGACCATGTTACTCTCCAATGACTTCCAGCTGCTGAACCCCAAGTAGAGCTAACAGGTGTTCCATTAAAAGTAGAAATCTTTTTAATATCACCGGCAGGGTGATGAATACTAACGCCACCAGCAGTAGCAGAGGTACTTCTATTCCAGCCATTGAAATATGGAACTAGTCCTGTAGGAAAACTAGCTGTTTTTAATTCAACTAAAAAGAAATCCGAGCCACTAGCTCCACCGTTTCCACCATTTGCTTTTAAAGTAGCACCAACCATAGTTTTAAATGATGGTTGATTAGCAGGAGTTGTGCAAGTTGCTGCTTCATAATTAAAATAGAAAATCCAAGAGTTTAATTCAGTAGTAGTAGCACCTTCGCCACAATGGTCGGCGGTTAAAAAATATTTTTTACAATCTTGAGCAGTATTATTAATTAATGTACCTGAACACCAGCCCTGGCTTCCACCTGCTGTTAATAATATTCTTGCAACACCTTTCTTTTCGTCTTGCCAGTTGTCTCCTTCAGGGCTACAATTTATATTTGGATGGCATGTTTCTGCATCACCAAAAGCTCTAAGTTGTTTGAATAAAAAATGTGTATCTCTATAAATGTAACCTATGTCGGAAATATTAATAATTGCTTTTTCAATACTTCTTGATGGTTGTACATACTCAAGTGTTACAGTTTGACCTTCTGTCATTTCTGTAGCAAAAATTCCATTATCGGTATTATTATCACTTGTAAATGCACCTATTACTTGAGTTTTATCTTCATTATATAAAAATAATTTTCCTTGACGAGGAATGTAAAAATTATTATAATAAACAACTAATCCTTGTGCGGCATTACATGAAATTTTTAATCTCCATATTTTACCACCTTCGGGTAAGTTTGTCCATGTTCCGGAATTGTTCATATCAAAATTAACTGGAATTGAACGACCAATTTTGTACAACTGACCAGATTTTGCATCAATATCGTCTTCGATGGCAATTTTTTGCATATCAGGTTGAGGAACAATTTTAACATCTATATATGCTCTGTTTTCAGTTAATTGATTAAAACTGGGAGGAATACCTCCAATACTGTTTTGGGCAAAAATATAACCCGTAAAGCAAATTAATGCAATAATTAATAGGTAACTTTTTCTCATAATTAGGATAAATTTTATATTTATTTGATAAAAATATGATTATTTCTAAAACGAGAAAATTAATTTAAGGAAATTTTGATGAAAAAAGAAAAACCTAAAGATTGTTTGTCGTTTGATGTTTGATGTTGGAGGTTGCTTTGTTGCGTATATTTAGCTTTATTAAAATATTACATTTTATTCTTTTATTCTACAATTAGGAATTACATGATTATATAACTACTTTCAGCAGAGTCTCCTAAAAGGGACTCTGCGTCAATTAATTACGCAGAGTCCTGTAAACAGAGACTCTGCTGGAACTTAATAAAATGCACATGCTATTTCGTAACGAACCCTTCGATAGTTTTGGAGTTAAAAGAATCCTAAATTTCTAATTCCTAAATTCTTAATTATTTATGCGAATTATGCTATAATCTGGTTCATATTTAATTACTGAAATTGAATGGTTTATAAATCCCTGAGCTTGGTTGTAAGAGATAAATCTAAATGAACTCATTATAGGTTTGTAATCAATAGAATTAATACAAGATAAAAAGTTTTTATCATAATTATGAATTGCTTTTATAAATAAATTAAATATATCATAAGCCATAAAACTGTAAGGATTAGACGGTTCGTTTTTAAACATGAAGCGATATTCTTTTATCATATTAATAGTATTGCTATCGTTGTAATTTATAAAAGCATTTGTGAAGGTGTGGAATTTTAATTTGTGAAGATAATTTAATTCAATATTATCATATTTTCTCCAAACCGGTAGCCCAATTAATGTTATTGGTGTTTTATCAGTTTTTAAACTTAGTTTTGTTACTAAATTGGTTACGAATGCTTGATCTGTAGAAGGTACAAATATGATATTTTCGTTATCAGTTTTACATAGAGATTCTATGCCTGTAAAGCCCTTGTCTTTATAATTAATTTCGTTATATAAAATTTTTTTGGTTAAAGAATCTTTTAAGAGTGATGATTTATAGCATTTTAGTATATCTAGCTCTTCGGGGTTGTTATTGTGCACGCAAATAATATTGTTATCTGAATATTTTGAAGCAATTACACAAGAAAATAATTCTGTTTGTAATTTAAAATCAGGAATATATGCGAAAGTATTATGATTATTTTCTGTAAATGAATTTTGTGCATTTAATGGAGATATTACAGGAATATTATATTTTTTTCCAAACTCTGAAACCAAATCTAAATATTGTTGATAAAATGGACCAATTATTATGTCAACCTGTTTTAGTTCAGCATTTTCCAGAGTTTTCAAAATTGTTAAAGAATCATTTTTTGTATCCAAAACGAGTAAATCCACAGAGATATTTTGTTTTCTTAGAGTATCAATTGCTAATAATGCTCCTTCATAAAAATCAAGAAAATGAGTGTTTGGAAAAAATCCTTGTTCGTTCAGAACAGCTTTATCAACATCAACCAACATATTAATATCTGTAAAAAATGGAATCAATAATCCAACTTTAATTACTTTTTTATTAACAATTGTATTTTTTGAATCGCATGGTAAATTTATCAATGAATCATAATTTAAATGTTCTTTAATTTCATTTTTAATAATGATATCCGGTTTAGCAGTAGTGTCTTTTTGAACAACAGAAGTATGTGGTTTTTCAAAATCGTCGAAATGAATTTTGGGTATTTTAATGGTTTGACCTTCCTTTAAACCATTAGTTCCAAGTTCTGGATTGTTTTTTATAATTACATCAATATCAACATCATATTCTTTAGAAATTGAATATAAAGTTTGTTTCTTTTTAACTTTGTGATAAATAAAATTTTCGTCTTGAACAACGTTTCCATCTTCTTTTGAAATTGGCAAATCGGTTTTATTTTCAACAAACTCTGGGTTTGGAATTTTTAATAACTGGTCTGTTTTTAGCCCATCCTTAGCTTCATTATTTAGATTAATTAAGTCGTTTACGTTTACGTTATATTGTTTAGCAATTGAATAAAGGGTTTGACCTTTTTCGACTTTATGAATTTTGTATTTCCCTTCTGATAAAATTTCTTCAATAGTGCTGTTTTTACCTGAAATAATTGGAATTTTAATGTTTTGGCTAGGTCTAATTCCCTCAAATACTTCTGGGTTTTCGGTCGCAATATCTTTAGTTTCAATATTGTATGCTTTAGCTATTGAATATAAAGTCTCACCTTTACTTACAGTATGGAGATAATATTTTTTACCGTCGATAAATACTTTATTGTTTGACTTTTTTACTATAACAGTAGTGTCTTGAGCAAAAATTAATTGGGTGAATATTAAAAAAGTAAGAAATATTATTAACCTTTTGAAATTCATTTGTTGCATTTTATGCAAATGTAAAACAAATTGTTAAATTGTTAAATTGTTTCACTGATAAATTGTTAAAACTTATTACTTGTTCTTATCACTTACTACTTTATTGAAACAATTTTAAACTCTGTTCTTCTGTTTAATGAACGACCTTCTTCGGTATCATTAGTAGAAAGCGGAACAGAAAAATCGTATCCTTTAAAAGTTAATCTATCTTTATTGATTTCTTTTAAAACTAAATAATCGTAAACTGTTTTTGAACGATTTTCTGATAATTTTTTATTATATTCTTTTGTTCCAACGTTATCAGTATGTCCACCAATTTCGATTTTAATTTCTGGATTTTCTTTTAAAAATGAAACTAGTTTATTGAGTTCAGCTTGAGATTCTTTTTTAAAAGTGTATGAATCTGTTTCATAAAAAATATTTTTCAGAACAACTGTCATATTTTCTTTAATTGGCTGCAAAGGAATATTTAAGACATACTCCTTATTTTCAACATCTTCCTGAGTTAACGAAAAGTGTTCAGAATAAAACATATAACCTTTTTTGGAAGCATTAAATGCATATTCATGATTCACTGGTAAACTAACTAAATATTCTCCTGTTGTTCCATCAGAACTAGATGATACAGCAAGTTCACAAGATTCAATATTATATAACTCAAAATCAGCACTTAATGGTTTTTTTGTTTCTGCGTCATAAATTTTACCTTTTACATAGTTTACATATACCGGTTTTATATCTCCTTTTATTTCAAATGAATAAATATCTAAGCCACCAAAACCATTTTCCCTATCAGAAACAATGTATGCATAATCGCCTTTAGAGTTTACCACAATTCCTGTTTCATCTTTAAAAGTATTAATCGGATAACCAATATTTTCGGGCTTTTTCCAATTTCCAAGCGAATCTTTTTTGGATATAAAAATATCCTGACCACCCATTCCTAAATGTCCGTCAGATGCAAAATAAAAAGTTGAATTATCGGGATGAATAAATGGCGACAATTCGCTTTCTTCTGTATTTATAATATTACCAATGTTTTGAGGCTGAGACCAACTGAAATTTCCATTATCATCTTTATTAATAATTTTAGAATACCAAATATCCATTTTTCCAAAACCACCTGTACGATTGCTGATGAAAAATAGCGTTTTTCCGTCTGACGAAAAAGATGGATTCGATTCCCAATATCTTGAATTTACTTTATCGCCTAAATTCTTAGGATTTGTCCACGAATTGCCGATTTTTCTTGAATAATAAATATCGCACGAGCCATAATCTTCGGGACGGTTGCAAACAGTATAAAAGAAAATATTTCCATCGGGCGAAAGTGTCATAGCTCCTTCGTTATTTGTAGTATTTAAAGGCTGTCCGGCATTAAAAGCATCTTGCCATTTTCCATCTTTTTTATACGAAAAATATATATCCTCTTGTTTTCCTAATTGACTAATAATCTGATTTGGAGAGCTTGGAATAAGGCGTGTAAAAACTAACTTCGACTCATCAACCGAAATGGTGGGCCAATACTCGTCAAGTTCAGTATTAATCTCTTTTCCAACATTTACCGGATTAAATTCCACAAGATTTGCAATTTGCTCTAATGCAAATTTACAGCGTTCAATTAATTTTGAATTGCTTTCCAAAGTTATAGATTTGACCGAAGAAAAAGTTTCAACAGTTTTAAAATTTTCTAAAGCATCGTTGTATTTCCCGATTAATAAATATGCAATTCCGGAAAAATAATATGTTTTATACGAAAATTTGGGATTTAATGCTATAACTTTCTTATAATCTGCAATTTCTTCTTCGTATTTTCTATTATCGTGAAGAATATTTGCTTTTAATAAATATGCTTCTATAAATGTGGAATCAACCTTTAAAGCTGATTTTAATTGCTCAATTGCTTCATTATCTTTTCTTTCATTATAACTAATTTCGGCTTGTTTAAACAGTTTTATGGCTTTTTTCGATTTTGTTGTAAAATCTTCCTGAGAGAATAGATTGTTGGAAATAAATATGCAGAAAAATAATAGGAAGAGTTTGAGGTTTGACCCGCCTGATGCGAAGCGGGCAGGAGTTTGAGGTTTGAGGTTCATTGGTAATTTGTTTGAGGTTGGTGGTTATAATTATTTTTACGCCTTCGATGGAAGTAATTTTTTGCAAAAGGTAGTGCTTTTCAGTACTTTTCGCAAATTTTTTATCTTGCGAGATTAAGTTATAAGAAAGCTGAAGTGCAATACAACCCTTGAATTTACTTCTACTTCGGTTAATATTTTTATACATTGTAGGCTCTGGCAATTATTCTTCTTATCTTTTTCTAATCTTTATTTATTAAAACGACTAATTCTTAGGTTCTTATTAATAGCGTCTATTTCTTTTAAAGGGATGTCTATATCTTTAGCTATTTCAGACCATTTATTTACTGCTGTTATAATTTCCTCTAAAATATGATTAGTTTTTTTTATACCAAATGTTTTACCAAAATTTAATAAATCATCTCTTGTGAAATTATCAAATTTTCCATTTATTGACGATTGATGAACATTTGTCCAAGTTCCATTTAGACTATATGAAAAGTTAACATCATAAGCTGGAGATATTTGCCACTTACCGTCTTTATTCATTAAAAATGAAAAATTTTTAACGTGGTCATCATGATTTCTTGCTATTATATTAAATAATGCTCGCCTATATTGTTGTTCAAATTGATTATATGTAAGATTAAGTCTTTTCATTACCCTAAACAAAGTTTCATAACTACTTGCTTTTTGAATTTTATAATCAATACCTGCTAAAGCTCCAAAGGTTTGCATGTGAATTTTTTCACCGGTGTTTGTTCTGTCAAAGCGTTTTGTTAAAAAATGGAATCTATTATTTTCTTCATATAAAAGACTATCCGATATATCTATACCTGCTTCCTTTGCTAATTTATAATAAGCATATTCTATTTTTCCCTTCCCAACACTTTCTCCCAAAGTTTTTTCATTTGCACCATCAATTTTAAGAATCCAATATGAATAACCTTTAGGTTGAATAATATCACCGGGTCTAATTTCTTCAATTTTGTTATTTGTATCGGTTTTTATAGCAACCAAAGCCTTAGCTCTCGCTCCACCAACAGAAGTTCCTATTCTTAATATATCCGATAAACAAGCTGCATCTAAATCATTATAAGAAGTTTCTATCTTTCCTTCTAAAACTTTTTTTGCTACATTTAATAAATCACTAACATCTACATTGTAATTATTTTCTTTATGATTAATTGGTTCGTATTCTAAAGCTCCCATGCCTCTTTTACCCACGTATGTTAATCTGTCAACAGGGTTTATATCATCAATCGAAATATTCTTTTGTTTTAACCATTCTTTCATCATTGTATTGCCAAAATCATCAGGCATTGAATCCGATAATAAATATGGTAAATTGTGAAAATTTATATTGTCTCTATTTGTTTCAAATATCCGTTCTTGTGTAGGCATTAATATAGGGGATGGTTCTATTCCTTTACGTAATGCGTTATCGCTATATTGAAAAGTAGAACTGCCTTTTGTATCGTTCCATTCTACTGTGCCTAATACTTCATCATACAATTTTACTTGTATTATCATAACTATTTTATTTTTTTAGATGCTCGTTTTCTTTCTGTTTTTAACTTTGCTTTCTCAAACTTTAACTTTAACTCTAAATTTTCTCCAACTCTAAATACGGTTTCAAAATCTTTTATTCGGTTTAATCTTATTAAAATTCTTATTAAACTTTCAACTGTTGTGGATTTTCCTTGTTCTATCAGACTAATTGTAGATACACTTAGACCAACCTCCTCACTAATTTCTTTTTGAGTAAGGTTATGTTGCAATCTTATTTCTTTTAGTTTTTTACCTATTTCTTCTAAGATTTCTTTTTCTGTTAAAAATAACCAATTACCCATCATTTTATTATTTTAATTATTAAAACATTCATAGTTAGCATCATTTTAAGCTATTAACTATTAATATATCATAAGTTAATGCAAATATAATATTTTTTATTTAACTATTAAAATATTCGTAGTTATTTTCATTTTAAGCCATTAACTATTAATATATCATAAGTTATACCGATACGGAATAGAAATGCAAAAAATTCCTATCGGCATTACTCACTCTAAATAGCTTTACTTTCGTAAACCTATTAAGATTGAGTATATAAGTTTGAAAATTACAAATCTTACCTAAGCTAAGGTATGTTCATAAATTTATGACTTTGCAACGAAATTCTCCATTTCGGATTAATCTTAATATAATCAACTATTTTGGATATAATTTTATCATAAACACTCCATTCCGGTTGCAAAAACAGGGTAGCATTTTTGTTTATTTTTGCAGCATTAATTTCAGCCCATTCAAAATCTTTTTCCGATGAAATAATCACTTTAAGCTCATTTGCAATATTATAGATAGGTTCAAGCGGTGGATTATTTTCTTTTGGCGACAGACAAATCCAATCCCAAATTCCGGTAATTTCGTAACAACCTGATGTTTCGATAAATGTTTCAAAGTTATGTTTTTTCAATTTTTGGCATAAAATATCAAGATTGTACGAAAGTGGCTCACCACCAGTAACTACAATAGATTTTGCAGAAACTAACAATGCATTATTCACAATTTCCTGAACATTAGTAAGATTATGAAATTGCTTATTCCACGTAAATTTTGCATCGCACCATTTGCAGCCAATGTCACAACCCCCAAGCCTTATGAAATATGCTGGTTTTCCTGTGTTAAACCCTTCTCCCTGAAGTGAATAAAATTCTTCAATCAGGGGAAGTTTGTTTCCATTTTCGTAAATATCGTCGGGAGTTTGCATTAAAATAAATATTGTATAAAAGTATTGAATATTGTATTAAATACAAAAAGCCATCTATTGATGGCAATTTTGTGATTCCGGCGCGATTCGAACGCGCGACCCACAGCTTAGAAGGCTGTTGCTCTATCCAACTGAGCTACGGAACCAGAGGCGTTTTGGAGCTTTGAGTTATAATTTGCATAACATTTTGCATAACAAAATAAAAAAAACATATTTATATACAAAAACCAAAACGGTTGCAAAGATATAAGAAATATCAATTATTTGCTTAAAAAAAATATACTTTTTTTGTAAAAAGAAATAAACGTAATCACAAAGTGTAACCACAATTGGACTTTGCATAATACTTGAATTTTATAGACTATTGAAAATTGAGATGAAATTAGATTTAGACCATCAAGAATGCCAAAAAAACAATATTAAACATATCCAATTAAAACAACTTTAATATATTTATAAACCTTTTATTGAATGAAAGAAAAAAGGCTTATCGTTGCCAATAAGCCTTTTAAGAACTAATTATTATTAAAAATTTTACAAAACAGTAATTAAACCACCATAAATACTGTCTGAATTTTTTCTACCATCAGGGCTAACAAAAAAAGAATAAACATGTACTTCATCATTTGACCAAGAAACTGGAAGAGTTTGTGTGTATGTGCCTAAGCTTCTTAAAGCACAAGAATTTTCAATTAACCATAACTTTCTATCAACATTAAAAGTTACTGTTGAAAGTAATTCATCACTTGAAATAGATTCAGGGTCAATTGGTGGGTCCCAAATTCTTGTAACTGTGTGAGCAGAAGCTGAAGAACCAATAATTTCAGGACATTTCAATAATGAACCTTTTGCAATCAATAATTTTGAAAAATCAATAGTAGCATTACCGGGCGTTCCTGTTACTGCATTTTTAATATTATAAGAAATAAATGCATTGAAAGCTGACATTCCCACAGCTTCACCCTGAAAAGAAACTTTAATTAATTCTAGAACACTGCGAGCAGTATCAATCATTAAAGCAAATTTTGACCTTTGTGCTTTTTGACCAGGTGTGTTAGGGTTTTTAACATCAACTGGTTTAGACCTCATTGTATTACTTCCAAACTGTTTGGAAAATACTGCTGTACCAAATTTTTTTTTGGTTCGACCTGTGATAGGATTTTGAACAATTGCCATAATTAAAAGAGTTAAATATTAATAATTAAAATAAGCGAACTTGAAGCGGACTTAATACGGACTTAATACAGTTTTAATTAAGACAAATTCAATTCGTAGTAAATTTAATAATAAATAAAAATTAAAGCACACAATATAACTGATAATAAGTTGATAATGTATAATTATACATTCGTTTGCGTTAAAATGAAATATTAAAAAAAGGGAGCGTTTGCTCCCTTACATTAATTTGATAATTTAAAGCTGTTAATTTTACTTTCTATTATATCGCTACCGTACTTTGAACGGATGGAGTCAATTGTTTTTGGACTTTTATTTGAGCTTTTATAGTCGGCTGGTCGGAAATACCACATAACTTTTTTTGATGCGAAATAAAACCCAATTTGCTTTAATATTTTACGATGGGGATATGTATTTCCACTAATCCAAATCCAATCTCCAATCAGCTCTATTATGATACCCTCTAAACCAATAATTTGATTAATGATTTCAGGATATTTAATAAAATCTTGCTGCTCCTCATCTGTGAGGTTCTCGAATGAATAAAGCTGATTTTTGATTATGTACTCATATTCTGCATTTATTTGTTGCATTGTGGCAGTTTCTCCGCCTCTGTCGGGGTGGTGCAACATTGCAAGTTCTTTGTATCTGCGTTTCACATCTTCAAGTGTGTTACATCCTTTAAAATAGTTCGTTTTCATATTACTTAGTGTTTAAAATTGTTAATAAATAGTTGAAAAAAAAACGGCTCAAAAGCGGCTCAAATCCTAATAAAAAAAACAATTCATTAATAAAACCTTAAGCATTCTTAAAGCGTGGGCAAAGGCTGAATTGCAAGGTTTTTGAGAAAAATACTACCCACAGGGTGGAGATTTTTCTCAAAACTCTGTATAACCTTGCAAGGGCGTTGGGGGCTTATCTTTGATTAAGGTTTTATTAATGTTTCAATCAATTAAACTGAAAAAAAATAAACACAAAAATTCCAATGTTCTTTCTTCAAAGGGTGGTTGGGTGGGGGACGGTGGCGGTTGGGTTTTGGCGAGTGTTTTTGATTCAAAAACCTTGACAAAACAGAAGGGTAGGAATTTCGAGGGTTTTCCTTTTTTTCCTCTTAGGGGTGGTTGGTCGGGGTTTGTCGGTGGATTAGATAATTTAGCAAGTGCAATAAAAAACAAATGAGTTTGGAATTGGGTCAGCTTGTTTTTTTATTGCTCTTGCTACCGCTTTTATGGCAGCAAACAGCTTATTGATTTTTGGCTTTTACCATTAAAAATTAACTATAAAAAAGCCAAAAACAATGGGCTGTTTTGCAGGGATGGCGAGGGATGGCTGTGTGGCTATTTTACATAAGAACCCTTATAATTGACTGCCGAAAACAATCATTTATGCCACTTAAAATGGCTGTCTTATAAGGATTCTTATGTAACTTAGCTTTGGGTTGTTTTTTTTCTGGCACAAGCGAAACGGCGGAGGTGGTTGGAGTGCAGCGTTTTTTTGCATTGTGTAATGGAGTAGCTTATTGATTTTTGGCTTTTACCTTTAAAAATTAACTATAAAAAAGACAAAAAGCAATGTGCTACAGATGGGTTGGGTTGCAAAAAATGTGACAGAAAAAAACAACAGAAGGGCTGGCGTAGGGGAATACAGCAAAAAGACCGAGCAAGCCCTGACCGTTTCATTTTAAGGGAAGGGCGGGGATTTTTGCTGTATGGGGGAAGTTGATTAAATTAAAATTTCTTTTTAAGGATTTAAAACAATGGCAATTCTATTTGAATAATGTGCCTTGATTACCAAGATTTGTTTTTGAAAGTTCACTTAGTAATTCGGGATAATGGTAATAAGCAGTAATATTTTCGTTATTTATAGATTTATCTGATTTAGATAAGAAATGTTTTATTGTGTGGGCTTTCATTTCTAAATGATTATAGGGTTTAAAGAATGACTTAATTTCTGATTCGGATAAATTTGGATTCAACCAATTTTTTGCTGTTTCATATTCAAGTATCAAAGGCATACGTTTTTTTTCGTTATGAATTTCGCTCACTAATTCGTTTGCCTCAACTGTAATTATAGAATATGTTTTGATTTTTTCGTTTGTTTGTGGATTGTTCCATTCTGCCCAAATTCCAGCAAAAACAAATATTTCATCATCTTTAAGTGAAATGTAATAAGGATATTTTTTGTTTTTTACTTTTTGCCACTCATAAAATCCTGAACATAAAACTAAACAACGTTTAGATTTTATTGATTCAATAAATGATGGTTTTTCAAATATTGTTTCACTTTTGGCATTTAAAGTATATTTTCTAATATTATCGGCTTCTTCTTTAGATTTAACCCAAGAAGGTATAAGACCCCATCTTGCAAATGATATTACATCTGTAATATCGTTAGAAATTATTGGCATTTCGGGATGTGCAAAGCCATTAACAAGCTCTTTATCTACAAACAATTCGAGTTGTTTTTCTGAAACTATTTTGTTTTTTATAAGTTTCGCAGATTTTTTCTTTGCTATGGCATAATAAAAACACATCAGACTTTTACAATCATTATTTCGTTAATATTTGTTGTGTATCGTGGGGATAGTTTTTCCTGATTCATTTTCCATGTTTTTTTTAAATCCTGACTTGCAAGTTTTATTTTTTTCTGACCTAATGAATCATTAATAAAATCGACAGCTTCAAATAGTTTTTTATGTTTTGGATTATCGGTTGTAAATATTGAAAGTTGTTTTGGGTTTTCGGGGACAATATCCATTACTATTACTCCTGCTTTCTTGTATGAATAACCTTCTTTGAATATTGATTTTAAAGCTATATTGGCATATTTTACTAAATCAAATGCAGAATTTGTTGAGTAAGGTAAATTTATTACTGAATTACGACTATATTGTTGTAAATCTTCGCGAAATGGATTTGTAAGAACAAAAACCATAATAACATTACAACAAGATTTTTGTTTGCGTAATTTTTCGCTACAAGTAGCTGCAAATGTTGATACACGTTCTCTTAAATCTTCATATTTAGTGTACATTTTTTCAAATGAACGTGTTGTAGCTATACTTTGCTTTTTCTTTGACTCTTCGAGAAATAATGATTCTTTGCCCTCTAAATCTTTTTTTAACCTTAAACCGACTACTGACATATTATTTTTAACCCAAGCATCAGACTGACTAATAAAATCATAGGCTGTATTTATGCCTAATCTTTGAAACTTTTTTGAATACTGCCTTCCTATTCCCCAAACATCTTCAACTTTGAGCCACTTTAGAGCTTTAACTCTTTTTTCTTCATTATCAATTATATAAACTCCCTTAGTACGTTCAGGAAATTTTTTTGCTATTTTATTAGCAACTTTTGATAATGCTTTTGTTTCTGCAAAACCTACTGAAATAGGAATACCTGTATATCTAAAAACGGTTTTTCTAATTTCTTCACCAATCTTTTGTAAATCGAATAATTGAAATCCATCAAATTTTAAAAAGGCTTCATCTATACTGTAAATTTCAAAATCAGGGCAAAACTTCATTAGTGTATTCATAACTCTTTTACTCATATCGCCATAAAGTGCATAATTAGAGGAAAATACATGAACATTATTTTTTAGAAATATATCTTTATGTTTAAATGCAGGTGCTCCCATTTGAATACCTAATGCCTTTGCTTCATTACTTCGTGCAATTACACAACCATCATTATTTGATAAAACAACAATTGGTTTTCCGTTTAGCTCGGGACGGAAAACTCTTTCGCATGATGCGTAAAAATTATTGCAATCGACTAAAGCGTACATTATAATAATTTAATTGCAGTTGTTACAATACCCCAAATTACAAACTCATTATCTTTGGTAACTTTAATAGGTTTATAAGATTCATTTTCAGCAAGTAACCAAATAGTGTCTTTTTCAATTTTGATTCTTTTTACAGTAAATTCACCATCAATAAAGCAAACAGCAATTTTATTGTCCTGTGGTTCTAGGCTTCTATCAATAATAATTAAATCACCATCGCTGATACCTGCATTAACCATTGAATTACCTTTTACTCTTGCACAAAATGTAGCATCTACATTTTTTATGAATATTTTATTAAGGTCAATTGCTTTGTCGATAAAATCTTCGGCAGGACTTGGAAAACCAGCACTAACTTCACTTGAAACAAATGGTATTTTAATATTAGAAACGGTATCTAATGAATAGAAATCAAGTGTTTTAGTTGAGCTAATTTTTAAGGCTGACATGGTATTAAGAATTAATATCAAATTTAGTTGAATTAAGAGGAAAATACAAGGCTAAAAAATAAAATAAAATTAAAATTGCTTAATTCAATTTTATATCATGTATAAACCAAGAATTGACTTTTGAATTTGATTCGTAATTGGTTTCTAAACTATCGGGTAATGCAGAAAAGAAATCAATTTTTGTTAATTTTTCTAAGCTATCAACAGTTAATGTAAAAATTGATAGTTGTTGTTTGGATTTTTCATTTTTAAGAACAAAAGCAATCATTGGACAATCAGGCATATTGGGACAATAAATAACTTTATAATATGATTCGGGAACTGAAACTTTATTTGCACCTATATACTTTGCTGTATCGCTTATAATACCACCTGTTACAATATAAAGAAGGTTTTTAGATAATGCTTTTTGACGAACAAATGCTTCGAGCTTTTTCCAAATTCCACGATTAAAATATGGTTTTTGAGGACTCATATTTGACATGTAAAATGTTTCTGACATTGCTTGTTTTGAAAACTTCATATCACCAGCAGGGCACAAATGACCTTTATCGTAACCTGATTTTAGATAATCTTCTAATGTTGCTGAACTTGTTTTAACTAATGTGTCTATTCGGAAATCGTTTACTCGTTGTGTTTTACCTTTTACCATCTCGGAAGTTAATTTGTATGCTACCCATTTTGGTTGCTCCCACTCTTCTACATAACTTAATGTGTAATAGCTGTGTTTTATTATTTGGTCTGAGGAATCTGTTGCAGGTAAGTAATTGAAATCGTTATCATTATTATCGGAAGTGATAAATGATAGAAGGATAAAAAGGGAACTTATGAAAAATAAGTTTTTAATGTAATGTTTAGTAGATTTCATATAACAAAAATAATAGTAAAGATAGTGAAATTTAGGGGATTAAGAAGGGTAATTGTTATGTAAATTGATGAAAATGAGTGTGGTTTTAGCAATGAAATAAGTAAAATATTGAAAAAGAGAGAAAAATTAAAAGTTTTAAATATTTTAGAAATAGAAAAATATATATTTATAAGAAATTCATTGATTTATAAGTTAAAATACTTAAATGATATATTGAGAAAAAATAATATTTTTGCAATATAAATACACAAATATAAATAAATTGGAAAACATTAATTGTACGAAATACAGTATTAAAATATAAAAGCATATGTATGTCACAGACATTGAAATTAAAAATATAAGAAATATCAAAGATTTAAAAATTGATTTTACTTCAAAATCACGGTCAATGATATTGTCTGGGAACAATGGTTCAGGAAAATCAACTGTACTGAGGTGTATTGCTATGGGAATAAGTGATGAAGATAGTGCTGCATCTGTTTTAAGAGATATGTCCGGAGAATTTGTCAAAAAAGGTGAAAAAGAAGGAATAATAACAATTAAACTTACCCACTATAATGGACAAAAATTAAAAATTGAAACAACGATAAAATCACTTCCTGCATTTGAAAAAGTTTATCAAAAAGTTTATATAAATAATAATTCAATATATGAACAAATAGAACAAGAAAGATTTCCTTGGCATAAAATTTTCATAGC
>MENC01000080.1:3619-7600 GCA_001768155.1 Bacteroidetes bacterium GWA2_30_7 | reverse complement strand
ACAGTTCAAGTTACTGTACTTCCATTACCAGATATAGATGCAGGAATAGATGTTGAAATGTACTTTTATGAAACTATTACTTTGAATGCTACAAGTAGCGATAATGATATTACATCATATATATGGCGACCAAATATCAATATTACCGATACTGCTGTTTATAACCCAGTTGTAAATCCTGAAAATACAACTACATATTTCGTTTATGCAACAAATACTGATGGTTGTATTAGTAGCGATTCAGTTTTAGTTTCTGTAATTCCATTTATTACCTTCCCAACAGGATTTACACCAAATGATGACGGTAAAAACGAAGTGTGGGAGATTGGTTTCTTAGATTACTACCCTCAAATAGAAGTTTGGGTATTCAGTAGATGGGGCGAAGAATTGTTTTATTCAAAAGGCTATAATACTCCTTGGGATGGATTCTTCAAAGGTAAACCATTACCGGTTGGCACTTACTATTATATGATTAAGTTAAATATCGAAGGTGAGAAAAAACCAATTACAGGACCTTTAACAATTGTAAGATAATGAGAAAGATATTAAGCATATTAGCATTAGTTATTAGTGGAACATTTGTTGCTTACGGGCAACAAATTCCACAATACACACAATATTCATTAAATGAATTTGTAATTAATCCTGCAATTGCCGGAACTCAGGATTATTATAATGCAAGAATTATAAATCGCTATCAGTGGTTAGGAGTTGTTGATGCTCCACGAACTTATGTATTAAGCCTTTATGGACCTCATAAAAAATTAAATATGGGTTTTGGAGGTTATATTTTTAGCGATATCACCGGACCAACCCGTAGGTCGGGCTTGGAGCTTTCGTATGCGTATAATTTGAAAATTATTAATGATATCCGTGTATCGTTTGGTGTTTCAGGAGGATTTTTACAATATAAAATTGATGCTACAAAAATTACATTTAAAGACGAATCTGATATTGTAAAGGAATTTATGTATGTCGATTATATGCCAGATGCTTCTGCCGGAATTTATCTTTATGCCGACAAATATTATTTTGGCGTTTCTTCATCACAATTGTTACATAATAAAATTGTATTCTACGATTTAGAATCAAATACATTAAGAAGACTTGCCAATCATATATTTGTATATGGAGGTTATAAATATGATATAAATGATAAATTCAATTTAGAACCATCATTATTATTAAAGAAAGTTAATCCTGTACCACTGATGGCTGAAATAAATGCAAAATTAACTTACAACAAAATGATTTGGTTATCATTGGGTTATAGAACCGCAAACGGTCCAAATATTACATTAGGATATAATATGCAAGACCAATTGTACTTTGGATATTCTTATGATTTTACAATGTCGGCTATAAGCAAAGCAACTACCGGAACTCACGAATTTATGATTGGTGCAAGATTTAATCAATATCGTGAAGCAAAAACTCAAAAACTACTCGAATAATGCGAAGTTATATTTTTATTGTAATTCTGTTCATTTTGATTTCATGTAAATCGGAAAAAAAAGAAGAAATAATTTTAGATAGTCGTTACTTACCTAAACATGTAATGATTGACATAATTAAGGAAATTCATTTAGCAGATGCTGCATTGTCTATTTTGCAACCACGCTATAATAATGATAAAAAATTCACAGCCGTTTATTACTATAACTACATTTTCAAAAAACACAATATAACAAAAGATTATTTCGAAAAAAATGTACTTTATTATTCATTATATCCTCAAGTATTTGAAGAAGTTTATGATTCTGTTCAGATAGAAATCAGCAAATTACAAGTAACTCAGGAAATTTTCGATGATAAATAAATATGCGAAAAATATCAGCTCATTTTATTTTTCCAGTTTCACAACCACCAATAAAAAATGGCATTCTAATTCTTGATGACGAAAACAAAATTTCAGATTTAATTGACCCTAAAAACACAAATATTGATTCAATTGCAAATCTCGAATTTTATAATGGAATAATTGTTCCGGGTTTTGTTAATACTCACTGTCATTTAGAACTTTCCTATTTAAAAAACTTAGTTCCTGTAAATTTAAAACTTCACGGTTTTATTGAATTTTTAGTAAACAACAGAAACACAGGAATTGAGAAAGCTGAAAGCTGTATAAATTTGGCTTTGAACGAATTAAAAAAAAATGGAATTGTTGCAATTGGCGATATTTCAAACACTAACATAACGTTTTCATGCAAAACTAATTCGTCAATATATTTTCACACATTTATAGAATGTTTCGGGATAAATCCTAGCGATGCTAACAAAAGATTTAATAATTCTGTTAATCTACTTAACGAATTACAAAAACAAAATTTAAATGGCTCGTTAGTTCCTCATGCACCTTATTCTTTATCAAAAAAACTATTTAATCTGATTTTTGAAATTAATAGTAACAATAAAAATGCAATTGTAAGCATTCATAATCAAGAGGGTGAAGAAGAAAACAATCTGTTTAAAACTAAATCGGGAGCAATTTATAACGCTTTAATTAAAATTGGAGCAAATAAAAGTTATTATACAATTACTGATAAAAACTCTCTTGAATCAATAATACAATACCTGCCTTCTAAAATCAATACAATCTTAGTTCATAATACTTTTTCCAATTTTGAAGATTTTAATATTGCTGAAAATTATTTTGAAAATCTTTTCTGGTGTATTTGTCCAAATTCAAATTTATATATCGAAAATGCTTTGCCAGATATAACTTTAATGAATAATATTTGCAAAAACATTACAATAGGAACAGATAGTTTAGCATCAAACAGAGAACTTTCAATTTTAAGTGAAATAATTACTATTTCTAAAAATTTCCCTGAAATAAAATTTGAAACAATATTGAAATGGGCAACGTTAAATGGTAGTTTTGCTTTAAATATAGATAATAAATTTGGAAGTTTTGACGTTGGAAAAAAACCCGGAGTTAACTTAATTCAGAACTTCGATTTTGATAAAATGACTGTGTCTGAAAATAGTTCTATTAAAGTTTTAGCTTAAAATAATGGTAAGTTAAAACTGATTTCAGCGTATTAGCCCATAGGGCTTCGATGTCAATAAAAACAATATATAAATAAATTTTGTCCGTAGGACATTAACAAAAAATCAAATATGCCAAACCCGAAACCCACTTCTATTACAATGTATATTCCCTACGGGAAAAAGCTTCATTGTCGCTTGTGTTTTTATTGTCATTTATGCCCTTCGGGCAATTTTTTAATTATATTCATTCAGATTTTTCTGAAAACAAATTGAAGTTACAAATAATGTTTATTAAAACAATTTACAATTTAATACTAATCTTAACTCTAAACGCCTCTTATTCTCAAACTTACACAGATTACTTTGCAAATGGGAAGGTAAAATTTGAAGGAACTTATCAAAATGGATTAAAATACGGAGTTCATACATTTTATTATAAATCAGGCAATAAGCAAATCGAATGTTTTTATATTAATGATACACTCAATGGATTATTAAACTCGTGGTATGTAAATGGAGAATTAAAATATACCGGAAATTTCAAATCTGGTAAAATGCACGGGAAATGGGCATATTGGTATAAAAATGGAAAACAAAAATCACAACTATATTATATTGATAATGTTATCGACGACTATAGTTATAAATGGTACGATAACGGAAAATTAAAAGAAAAAGCTTTTTATGTATCGGGAGTTATTGAAGGCACTTGGATAGCGTGGCATAAAAACGGAAACAAAAAGCTCGAAGGCAAATGTGTACAAGGTTATAAAGAGGGGTTATGGACAGAATGGTATCCGAATGGAAATAAAAAGTCTGAAATTGAATATAGTTATGGAATTATTTCAGCACAACCAAAATTTTGGTGGAGCAACGGAAATGTAGATGATTTTTCAAACATTTTTTATCTTCGCAGTTACGATTCTGATAGTACAAATACAAATATTAATGAAGAATTAGAATGAAAACTTTTTTATTTGACGATAT
>MENC01000080.1:0-3603 GCA_001768155.1 Bacteroidetes bacterium GWA2_30_7 | reverse complement strand
AATAGTCGCAGACTTGGAAAATCTTTAGGAATTAACCTATTACCAACAACTTGCAAATACTGCAATTTTAATTGCATTTATTGCGAATGTGGCTGGACAAATAACAAAACTTCAATTAAATTTCATCCAGTTGATTTAGTTATAAATGAACTTGAAAAAGCTCTGATTAAATTTTCTAATGAGAATGAACCTCTTGATGTAATAACTTATGCCGGAAACGGTGAGCCAACACTACATCCAAAATTCAGCGAAATTATTGAAAAAACTATTTTACTTAGAGATACTTATTGTCCAAAAGTAAAAATTGCAGTACTTACAAATGCAACAATGTTACATAAAGAATCAGTTTTTAACTCACTGATGAATATAGACTTGCCAATATTGAAATTAGATTCTGGAATCGAATCAACAATAATTAATATAAATCAGCCTACTGGTAAATTCAACATTGCGGAACTAACGAAAAATCTGAAAAAATTTAACGGAAATTTTTATATACAAACCATGTTTTTGAAAGGCGAATTTAATGGAAAAATTATTGATAATACTACTGTTCCTGAATTAGAAGCATGGCTTAAACTTATTAACGAAATTAAACCAAAACAAGTGATGATTTATTCTATTGCTCGAAATACTCCAGCCGAAAATCTTTACAAAGTCTCAGTTGAAGAACTAAGTGTTATTGCTAAAAAGGTCAAACATTTGGGAATTGAAGTTTTGATTACACCTTAATATTAAACTGATTTTCAATATTATTTTGCATTAAATCAAACAAATCATTAAAAAAACTAAAAAAATATTAATCAGCCCTCTTGATTGGGGTTTAGGTCATGCAAGTCGCGATATTCCGATTATTCAGAAATTAATTGAACTCGGACATGAAGTAATAATTGCCGGTTCGGGCAATTCGCTTTTGCTGTTAAAAACTGAGTTTCCTCAACTAAAATCAATTTATTTACCGTCATTTAAAATCAAATATTCAAAAGGAAAAAGTCAGTTATTCAGAATATTAATATCTTCACCAAAATTTCTTTTTTGCATTTTTCGAGAATATAAATTATTAAATAAAATTATTAGTTCTGAAAAAATTGACATTGTAATTTCAGATAATCGGTATGGACTTTTTAACTCAAAATGTTATTCAATAATTATAACTCATCAACTTTTAATTAAAATTCCAAAAAGTGTTTCATTTATTGAAAAAATTCTTCAAAAAATTAATTATTACTTTATCGAAAAATTTGCTCAATGCTGGATACCTGATTACGAAAAAGAACCAAACATTTCTGGAGAATTAGGACATCCCGAAATTATTCCTTTAAATGCAGTTTATATTGGACATTTATCAAGGTTTCATAAGACTTTTAACGACTATGGCAATATTAAAGAAAATGATATTCTGGTAATTTTATCAGGACCAGAACCTCAAAGAAGCATTTTGGAAAAAATATTAATTGCCCAAATTTCTAAAATAGATTATAAAACAATTTTTGTAAGAGGTGCCAACGAATTTTTCAACAAAATTGAAGACTCCGAAAATATTAAATTTATTCAATTTGCTGATAGCAAAACAATTACAAAACTAATTAAATCGTCAGAAATTGTAATTTCCAGAGCCGGATATTCAACAATTATGGATTTAGCTGCATTATCAAAAAAAGCAATTTTAATACCAACTCCCGGACAAACTGAGCAGGAATATTTAGCTGAATATGTGAAAAATAAAGTTTGGTTTTTTACTCAAAAACAAGACGAATTAAATATAAGTCAGGCTATTTGTGAGGTTAAGAAGTATAAAATGCCGGAAATTGAAGAAAATGAATTTGGTTTTCTTTCAACTTTTTAAATTTCTATTAGAATTCTTCTATTCCTTATTCTTCGTATCAATAATAATCGTTACAGGCCCATCATTTATTAACTCAACTTGCATCATTTCTCCAAACTTACCGGTTTTTACGTTTAGACCTGATTCAGATTTTAGCTTTTCTATAAATTTTTCGTAAAGTGGAATTGCTATTACAAGTCTGGCTGCACGAATATACGAAGGGCGATTTCCCTTTTTTGTACTTGCATGAAGTGTAAACTGGCTGACTACAAGCATTTCGGCTTTAATATCTGAAACCGAAAGATTCATAATTTCATTTTCATCATCGAAAATTCTTAGTTTTGAAATTTTTCCACATAAATAGTCAATATCTTCAAAATTATCTAATTCTTCAATCCCAACTAAAACTAAAATACCCTGTTGAATTGATGAATACATCTCATTATTAATACTTACCGATGCTCTTTTTACTCGTTGAATTACTACTCTCATTTTTATTTTGATTAAACGCTTGTTAAATATCGAAACAAATTACAATTTTGAGAGTATAAATTTACACTTTTAAATTATAAATAATGTTCCGTTTATTCTTAGTTTGTTTTTTAATTCTACAATTTTTATATTCAAACTCACAAATCCCTCAAGGTTATTATAATTCGGCTCAAGGTTTATCTGGAGTTGCATTAAAACAAGCACTTCACAATATAATTAAAAATCATAATTCAATAAGCTATAACTCGCTTTGGAGCTATTTTCAGCAAACCGACAAAAAATCTAATGGAAAAGTTTGGGATATGTATTCCGATAATCCTACTGGAACATTGCCGTATGAATATACCTTTTCGACAGACCAGTGTGGCGATTATAATGCTGAAGGGGTTTGCTATAACCGTGAACACTCTTGGCCCCAAAGTTGGTTTAACAGCTCTACTCCAATGGTTTCTGATTTATTTCATCTTTATCCAACAGATGGATATGTAAATGGAAAACGTGGCGATAACCCTTATGGAGATGTTGCTACTACAACATGGACTTCGCAAAATGGAAGTAAGTTAGGCTATTGTGGCGATTCGGGTTATTCCGGATTAGTGTTTGAACCAATTGACGAATATAAAGGCGATTTTGCTCGTACTTATTTTTATATGTCGGTTAGATATTATACCGAAGATGGAAGTTGGCAAACCAACAATATGGTTACAAAATCTGAAATTAAAGAATGGGCGTTGAAAGCTCTTTACGAATGGCATTTAGCTGATACTGTCAGCCAAAAAGAAATAAATCGAAATAATGCAGTTTACAACATACAGAGTAATCGAAATCCTTTTATCGACCATCCAGAATATGTTGAATTAGTATGGAATACAATTTTGGGTGTTAAAAATATAAGTGAAACTTCTTTTTCTTTTAATATTTATCCAAATCCTACAACTGATAACGTGAATATTTCCATAAATTCAAAAACTGATTTTTCATCAGCTCAGTTAAATATTTTTAATAATCTTGGGCAAAAGGTTTTTTCAAAAAAATTAAAAGAAAAATCTGACAATATCAATGTAAGCAGCTTATTTTCCGGCGTTTATATTGCTTCATTGACAATTAACAATAATACTTTTTTCAAAAAACTGATAATTGAGTAATATTTGTTTTTATTATCAATAGTTCGGTAGATTTTTATAAAGCACTATTAATTAACAGATTCTCAATATATTGTTCTTTATATTATTGCATTGAAGCTACTTCCCCGAAGGGCAATGTCATTAAGTTAAGGTATTAATTAG
>MENC01000079.1:5758-7549 GCA_001768155.1 Bacteroidetes bacterium GWA2_30_7 | reverse complement strand
ATTGTGTGAGTGCATATTATTTTTACATTGAATCGAAGTAAGCCAAGTTCCGAGTTCCAAGTCCCAAGTTCTAACTTCTTTTTTTTGCCATATTTCGACTTCGCTCAATACACCGCTAAGACACACTTCGACTACGCTCAGTGCATCGCAAAGGCACTAAGTTTCACTAAACTAACAATTTAACAATTTATCAATATAACAATCTATCTTCTAACTTCTAATTTCTAACTTCCAAATCAATGAAACGAAGGACAAGAAATACATTTTTTCTTATTTCTAACTTTTTTGTTAAACCAATATCTTAATCCAGCCGAAAAACCAATTGTATATGGCTGATTGTAATTGATTGATAAAGAAATGTCTGACTTAGGCGAAATACTGTAATTGTATTCTATTTCAGCATTAATAATCATAAATTTATACTCTATATATCCATTTACATTATAATCATCTTCATTATTGTAACCAGATATTTTATTCCAAGAATCTCTATAGATAATGCTTGGACCGATTGCAAAATTCAATGAATGTTCAAAATTTGAAAATAATTTTCGTCGAAGCCCTAAACTTGTAAATCCCGATTTCATATTAAGTTTATCAATAAATAAACCTTGTTTTAGTCTGAATGAAAAATAATCACCTGTAATGAAATTATCATAACTAATAATAAATCCGGGCTCAATAATTAACGACTGTTTCTGATTAAGACCATTTTGAAAATTATTCTGAATAGAATACTTAGTAAAACAATAATTAAAACCTGATAATTTTAAGCTGAAATTGCTTTGAGACAATGCTTTAAAGTTTATTAAAAAAATAAAAAACAAGATTTTAAAAAACTTATTCATAAATAGATAGCATATAAATTTACACTACTGACCGACTAAAATTTTATAAAAATAACACATATACTGATTTTATTACATCCATACGGGATTTATTTTTTGTGGGAGTGGCTTATTCGATTTACGAAATTTACCAGCCCAAATCCATACTTGACCAAACATTTGTTTATGTAAATCTTTAACAAATTGTTCTGTCAAAAATTCATCAATTGTAAATTTACGTTTTATCGACCATTCTATTGCTTTTTCAATGTTATGTTGTTCAAATTCGTCTAACTCTACTCTTGTTGAAATTGATTTAATTTTTAAACCTTCTTTTTCTTCTTCATCAAGTGGCGATTGTCCTTCAATATAAGTAAAATCTAATCCCATAAATATTTTGGCATTTCACGTTTAATCTCTTCAGCTCTATTTTTAATCGCCTTATTAATTCTTGCTCTTGAATTTTCCTGAGCTTCTAATTGCATTGTTTTTGATGTCCGGAATACAATTTTTTCTGCAATTTCATAAGCTTTTTTTTCAATAATTTTTTCAATATTTTTTTCTTTTGGAATAAATCCATAGACAAATTTCATATCAAATGCTTTTGCAACTTCTGTTAATGTCTTTATTGAAATTGTTTTAGATTTTTCTCTTGTTTCTATTTCTTTTATACTTTGAGCTGTAATACCAACTCGATTTCCCAATTGTCTTAATGTCATTTTCATTGCAGTTCTTATTGAATAAACCCAACCTTCTGATGGAATTATTAAATTATCAATCTTATGGAGTTGCTCAATTTTCTTATCTAATTGCTCAATAATTAATTTTTGTTTTGAATTTTTCATAAGGCTATATCCTTAATTATTTTTACAAATATAAGGCTTTATACTTAATAATAAAAATTATTTTAAGGTTATATCCTTATAAGATTTTAAATTCAATTGTGGCTAACGGTTAGAAAATT
>MENC01000079.1:0-5670 GCA_001768155.1 Bacteroidetes bacterium GWA2_30_7 | reverse complement strand
CTTCAGCAGTACGAATTGGAAACAACAATCCTAATTGTAAGTACGAATGACCGTATTTGCTCAAATGAAAATCAATTCCAAAACCAACAGAATATCCATAAAAAATTTGATTTCTATCCGGCATATTTTTAAAATAAACAGCAGCATTATAACCGTACATTGCAATCAGATAAGGATTTATGAAGTATTTTTCAGGAGCAAACCTTGCTTTAATTCCTGCATTCCAACCCAAACCGGCAATTGCATAACCAACACCGCCAAAAACACCAATATTCTTTTGAGGATAAACTAAAAAATTAATTCCAAATCCACCATAATCCAACCCCATTCCTAATCCTATAAAACCTTCAAAAGGAGCTACTTTTGAAGTTTTACTTTTAGCTTTTGGATTATTAATTATGGTATCTGTTTGAGAAAAAGTTAATTGAGATAGAAGGATTAGGGATATGAGAATTAATTGTTTCATTTTTTTTTGGTTATGGTTCTCAGCTAGGCCGTCGTGGTTGCCACCTTCCCTACGCGTATAGGCGAAGCCTTAGCGTTTAAATCAAGCAACCATGCGGCTTAGGTAATGTAATGCACTGGTGGTTTTCCACAAACCTTATTCTGTCAGGTATTTACTTATACTTATTTTTAGATAATCCCTAAATAATAAAGGTAAACTACAATGTCCAATTTCTAAAATAGAACAAATTTCAGGGAGTTTTTTAAATAGTTTATTGTCATTCTCTGCCTTTGTTTCTTCAGTAACAAGAATTGGCAAATCAAGTTCTAGCGAATCTTTATCCCTCATACAATAAAGAAGTAATTTAGCATCAGCAGAATTCAAATATTTTTTTTTAGCCAACTCAAATTCTGAGGCGTCTAAACGATTTCGTTGTGAACCATAGCAAAATTGATTTTCTAATTGATTAAAAAACTTTGGATTAGGAAGAATATCATTCGTTTTAAATTGTTTATCTTTTAGAAAATTAAGTTCAGTAAGAATAATTCCTTTTGATGTATATTTCGACTCTTCATAAACCTTATCCAAAATAATTATTTCTCCAGTATCTATCAGTTTTTTGATATATTTCCTCAAAGATTTATTATTATCAAATGGGAGGTAGTAACGTACCAGAGCCAAAAGTGAACTTGTATCTATTACTGCTCTCATTGAAAATATTTGTCTATTTTATCGGCTTTGATATTCATTCTCTGGCAAAACTCTGTTTCACTTATAATTCCTTCAATAAATGCAGTCTGAATTGTTTTAACAAATAATGGTGATTGAATAGGTTTAGCTGCTCTTGCATTAGATTCACGTCCTTCTTCTTTATCTAGTTCTCTTTTTTTCTTTGCTTTTTCTTCTTTCTCTAAATATGCAATATATAATTCAGAACTTACATTTTTATAATCAGAGGATGATATTTTATTGTTTATTAATAATCTAGTATATAAAGCAAATGTGCTTAAATTAGTTTTTTCAGATATTGACTCAATAGTAGTTATATGATAATCATTTTTTTCGGATGCTTTTTCCAAATTAATAATTCTATTATTTAAATCTCCGACCAAAAAATAATATGCAAAGTCATTACACCATTGTTCAATTTGACTTAATGATTGATAGTTTAATAAATCTTCATTAACAGTCTCATCAATTTCTTCTTCATTTAACAAGTAATGACCAAGTTCATGAACCAAAGTAAAAATTTCTCTTCGTAATGATTTTTGTTGTCTTTTTAGAACAATTACATTTGGGGAAAGATAGAAGCCATTAATATTTGCTTTTTCTTTTTTATTCCAAGTTTCAATAAACTCAAAAACAAAAATATTGTATTCAGCAAATTTATTGATTAACGATTTTAAAAATTCCTTTAAATCTTTATTAAAAACAGGATACAATGATTCCCGAATTTCGTGTGCAACTTTCTTTGAATCATTTTTAACGGTATAAAATGGAAGAATTCTGTCAATTTTTAAATCAGAAAGCTTAGATAGAACAGAAAGTGAAATTTTTTCTTCTTCAAATTGAGTTACAATTTGTTTCGCTCCAAGATTTAATTCTGCATTAAATTTATTTTTTCTAAAAAAAATACTTTCTTCTTTAGATTTTTTAAGGTTTGTTGGGTCAATATAATAACTCAATCCTTTATTAAAAATTTCATCAATTTTTTTTAAATAACTTAATTTTACTTCAGTTCTAAATATATCATTTTCCGAAATTGCTTTTTTTACCCCTTCATTAATACGCAATAATAAATCCTCTTTTGAAAGCCTATATAGGTCCAAAAGATGCAGTAATCTATTGATATTTATATTAATAACATTCAAAGCAAATATTTTATTCGTTATTACAAATTTAAAAAAAAATATTAGGCAAGTTCATTTTTATTAATCAATTTATAAAACCCTGATTTTGTGTCCATAATTGTATCGCGGAAATTTTAGCCACTTGTGCATAACGTCGTTTTGGCGGTATGTTTTTGTTGCCCATTTCGAAGCACTGACCTGTCAGTTTATTAGATGCAGAAACACTGAAACCTGCACGAACTCGGCAATAAAATATACTGACTGACAACAGTATTTATTGTTCAATCTCATAAACAAAATTTCCACCCTCAGGGATTTTCAAAAGATTCATTTTTGCCATATAGTCTGTGGTTTGAGTATAAATAAAATGATACCACCAAATAAAAAATTCTTCAAAAGTTATTTCTTTCGAGTAGCCTGATTTTTCATAAATCTGTTTGATATCCTCATTATTTTCATTCAGAATTTTTATTAGTTCAGGAAGAAAATTTTCTGCAATAGATTTTAAAATTTCATTATCTCTTTTAGATATATAATGATTTGTTGAAGATAAGTCGGTTTTCTTCCGGCTATTCCCATAAACACTTATTTTTCCGTTCTGATTTCCATAAATTCCGAAACCTTCTGTGTCGTCTGTAACTTCTTCAATAGAGGCATAATAGTTTTTTCCGTGTCTTGCTGGTCGGGCAAACTTTCCTAAAAATTGGTTTTCAACATTAAAAATCTGCCAACTATCTAATAAAACATCACTTAGTACTAAAAATGACCAATCGTCGAAAGTTTGTTTTCTTGAAATTTCAGTTTCATTAAACATTTCGTTTATTTTAGGTAACTGTTCCTTTATTTTTTCAGCAATTTCTTTTGATATTGGTTCTGCGTATTCGTATAATTTATCACCATCTTCTTTTGTAGCAATAAATACAGTAGGTTTATATTTTTCGTCAATTTTATGTAGCCATCTTTTTGATTCCAATAAATTGATGATACTATCTATTTTTTCTTTATTGAAATTCACCTTTGACTGAAAATCTTCTACAGTAATATCATTGTGCAGTGCAACTAAAAATAAGTTACGCTTATCTTCAGTCAGACTAAAATCAGGAAAATTATCACCTCTTGATATAAACATTTGTTGAAATTTTCGGCTTAAAATATCATTTAAATTGATGTTTTCCTGAGAAACTATGGTTTCACAAGAAAAAAAAGTGAAAAGAGTTAGAGTAAATATTATTATTTTTTTCATTTTTTTCAGATTGAGTTAAGTTATATTTTGCTAACGGTACTCACATAGGCTGTAGTTTTGCTTACCTTAGACCTACGCGATGGCTTGTCCTAGCGTGTTAATAAAAGCAAAATTCAGCTTATGTGATGTGTGTGCCCTGCATGTGTTAAGCATGGCAACTTGTTGAAAGTTCTGAATAAATTCGAAAAATACAAATTTAATTTATCAGAAACAAAACAAACGAGTTATGTTTTTTCCAGAGGGTGTAAATCCCTTATACGCAGGAGTAACGACCTGAAGTATTAGCAAGTGGCAAAGCCTGCCCCGAATTCATTTCGGGGTTGGTTTACTGCGAAGTATGCACTGATGGGTTGTATTTGGTTGCTCAATTGCTCAATAATTAATTGAGGTTGAAATAATTTTGCCTGATTGTTAAAAATTTAATAGAAATATCAGAAAATAAAAATTATAACAAATATTATGTACATAAATAATGTAAACAAAAAAGAAAATTTAAAAGCAGAGTATGATTGAAAATTCAAAAAACAAAATATTTCAAATCTACTAATTACCATAATGGAAGGCGGGAGGGTCAACATCGGGTAGGCGAAAATGAATTGTTCTTTGAACAACTGATTAATAATGCGAAAAGCCGTACACTAATTAACTGTACGGCTTTTTTTATTAATTCATTTTCGCTTAGACGACTAAACGTTATCAACATAGTAAATTTGTTGAAAATGCGGCAAAAAATATGGATATAACATTATTGTTTTTACCATCATATTCTCCAAACTTAAATATTATTGAAAGGCTGTGGAAATTTACAAAGAAAGAGGTACTATATGCTAAATACTATGATACCGCAGATTAATTCCATAAGGCTATAACTGAATTTTTTCTAACGATAAACCAAAAACATCAGCAGAAATTATCGGACTTATTGTCTTTAAATTTTCAATTTTTTGATAAACAAAATGCACAAATTTACACTGTTTAAAGTATAAATAGTTAAATTGATAAATATTTAAAATCTCCTGACGGCATGAACTCTATAAGTAATGCCCTTAGTGCCGTAGTTCGAGGTGCCGTAGTAGAAATTCTGGATCCACGCGTAGTTATTGCTGCTCTCGGTAGAACTCCAATAGTAGGCGAACTGAAAGCCATCAGTAGCTCCTAAAATTGTGTTTACAACTAATGAAGCATTGTAACATTGATTTAGCTCCCATGCTGCCGGCAAGTACCAGTCGTTAAAACCACCTGATGAATAATTATCGCAAAGATATGCTGCACCACTAACATCGCCTTGCGCTACAATGGCAATTGTATTTGCTTGTCCATCAAATGGGCTTTGTGCAGTTGCACCTATTAATGTTTCTGTAATACTACTCCATTGTGCACCACTGCTTACATCGGTTAACGAGGCAATCAGCCCGTGTTCAACACTGCTTTCTTTCCAAACCGAAACTATAATACCACCTCCATAGAGTTCGCCTACGTAGTGGGTAAAACCTCCACCACCAGTTACTGTTTCAGCTGTTTTTGCATGTAAAGCATATGGCACGCTTAATAATTGGCTTGTGCCGGTAATTGTGTAGTTTGTACCTCCGGCAATGTCGGTTTCTGTTTTAATAAAATAAGGACCGTTTGCCCAATCAATAGTAGTAAAATCGCCACTTTGAACTGTACCTGCCCCAATTTCAATGCTTATCAAACCATTTGCATTCGTTGTTGGGGTTTGCGTTTCAACATAAACTGCTGTTCCGCTTGTTGAACCTTGCAAAATACTTATTTGCATACCTACGGCTGTACTTGTAACCAAATTATTACTTAGGTTGCGGATTACTGCCTGATAGCTCATTTTATCCGGTGATTGAGCAAACACGCTTGCAGTTAGTATAACTGCTGCTAAAACTGTAAATAACTTTTTCATTGTTTATTCCTCCTTAATTTTTAATTATTTTAAATGTTTTTACTTCTTTGTTTCCTTGAATTACCTTTACAAAATACGTAGCTGGTACAAGACTGCTCATAACAATACTTGTCTGGTTGCCCGTAATTTTTTCGCTTTGCAAAAGTTTTCCGTTCATGTCAAACAGTTGAAAGTGTAAAGTTGAAAGTTCAAAGTCTTTCACTTCCAATGTAAGATAATC
>MENC01000078.1 GCA_001768155.1 Bacteroidetes bacterium GWA2_30_7 | reverse complement strand
ACTGAAATATTTGCGTCAGTTAATCTTCCGATTTTTCCCGATTTATCGTATTCAAATGTATTGATTAATGTTTTTTTTGTAGTATCAAGTGCATAAGGTTCAATTACTCCACTAAAATTTAAATTAAGCTTTTTAAATAATGTTGTTCGACCATTAATAGAAAATGGAGCTAACTTTAGTGAATCAACAGCAAGGTTATAAGATGAAGAAATACTAAAACTTTCAAGTATCATTACTTTTTTAAATGCTTGTGTTGTATCTTTTTTACTTTTCAATTTCATCTCAACATTATTACCTAACGAAAAGTTAATGCTTCCATATTTACCACTTGGAGGTCCACCAAAAATTCCTTTTTCAAAACGTGAGTATAATATCGAATCTTGATGTGTAGAATCTGTATAATAATATCTATAATAATCGAATCTTGGTTTACTGTAATCTGGCCTTATTGTATATCCAACACTTGGAGTCATTACATGTCTGATAGCCATTTGTTTCTCACCTTTAAATACATACATTCCATAAAGTTTTGTACTTATTGATGTGTTAAAACTTCTATCTCCAGCTCTGACAAATTTATTAATTGTATCTGTTGTAATACCGTTTGTATCATTAAGCTCCCTGTTTATTGAATTTAAATACCATACTTCATTGTAATTAAATGATGGACTTATAGTAAAGAATTTCAGTATATTAAATGAAGTACTAAATGGAATTGAATGGCGCATTCCATTTTTCATTTTTTTTATAATTTCAGGTCTGAAAAGAGCTGTGTCTTTATCTGTTACAGAATTTCTAATGTTCGACGAATAAGATATTCCTATTTTTTCATAAAATTTGGCATTACCAACAGATTTTTTTCTTTTAAAAGGGTAAAGCCGATTCATATTAATAGCAACTTCGGGTAATCCAAGTGTTACCATAGAATCTAAACTATTCTGACTATGTCTAAGGTTCAAAGAATAATTAAATGGAGTATTCGGAAATCTTTTTTGATACGAAATATTTGATTGAGTTGTATTTCGTAAATAACTACCAGGGTCAATATAAGCGCTATATTTATGAAAAGAACTTTTCCCAAAATCAACATTTGCCGAAAAATTACTATTTGGTCTTGCTTTTTGTTCTTGACGGTGATTCCACTTAAACCAATATGTTTTTGTGCTTGTATAATTTGGTTGAAAAGTTTCGCCAACTTTAACATTTTCATATTTGAAATATACATTTCCTGAAAATTTATATCTAAGCCTATAATTTGAGGTCATATTTGCTCCCCAACTTCCTCTCGAATATATATCTGCTAATAATTTTAAATCAACATAATCGCTTATAGCAAAATAATATCCACCATTTCGAAGAAAGAAACCTCTATTAAGTTCTTCACCATATTCAGGAATAATTAATCCGGATGTATGCCCTTTTTTGTTTGGAAAATATCCGAAAGGAATGCCTAATGGTAATGCAACATCTTCGATTACTAAATAAGCTGGTCCTGAAATAATCTTATCGTCGGGAATTGCTTTAGCTTTAGTTAAGCTTACATAAAAATGAGGATGTTCTAAATTACAAGTTGTAAATTTCCCAGATTTAATATCAATATTATTGTTTTCCTGTTTTTTTGTTACACCACTATGTAAAAATCCGCCTCCTTGCTCTGAAATTACATCGTAAATTAATCCCTTTTTAGATTTAAAATTATATAATAGTTTTTTGCAATTAAACTTATCGGCACCATCTTTAAATTCTGGACTTCCTCTAATGCTATCAGTACTATCTTTAACTCCTTCTGCAAAAATTAGATTTGAATATAAATCAAGCTCAATGTATTCAGCTTTTAATTCAATATCTTTATAATTTATTACAGCTTTTCCAAATAGATATACTTTATGATTTCCAACATCAAATCTAATAGAATCTTGTGCATTATAAGTAATTATAGCATCAATTTTGTTGTCGCTTTTCGATTTTGTAGAATCTTTTGAAGTTGTATCTTGTAAAGAAGTTTGCTTAATTGTGTCGAGAGAAAAAACTATCGAATCTTTATTTTGTGCTTTAACTCTTGATGTAGTAAAGCTCAATAAAACAACAGCAATAATTAACAATACTTTTAAATAAACTTTTATTATATTATTTTTGCACAAAGTTCAGTAATAATTATATTAACCTAATTGGCAAAACTAACTAAAAATTGTTTGTTTTATTATAGTTCAAAATGATAATTTATTTTAAATCTGCATTATATTTATTTTCTTTAATTCTGATAACCTATCAATGTTATTCAGTTAATATTTATGAAGATGATGAGCCTCTGAAAATCAAAACAATAGTAATTGATGCCGGTCATGGTGGAAAAGACCCTGGTTCAATTTGTAAAGCTGGATACGAAAAAGATGTTACATTAGCTGTATCATTAAAATTAGGAGAATATTTAGAAAAATATATGCCAGATGTTAGTGTAATTTATACACGAAAAACAGATGTGTTTGTCGAATTACATAAAAGAGCAGAAATTGCAAATACCGCAAAAGCCGATTTATTTATTTCAATACATGTTAACTCAAATAAAAGCCCTACACCTTCAGGTGCTGAAACATTAGTGTTAGGTTTACACCGAGCTAAAGAAAATTTTGAGACAGCAATGCGAGAAAATGCAGTTATACTTATTGAAGAAGATTATAATGCTAAATATGAGGGTTTTGACCCAAATTCTCCAGAATCGTATATTATTTTTTCATTAATGCAAAATGTAAATTTTGACCAAAGCATTACATTAGCATCAAAAATTCAGGAACAATTTAAAGATAAAGCTAAAAGACCTGATAGAGGAGTAAAGCAACAAGGATTACTAGTTCTTGCACGAACATCTATGCCTGGTATTTTGATAGAATTAGGTTTCTTATCTAATCCAAACGAATCAAAGTTTTTATTTTCAAAAAATGGACAAGAAGTGTTAGCATCTGCAATTTTTAGAGCTATCAGAAATTATAAGAATTTATTTGATAAAGATTATAAAAATGAAGAAATTAGTTTACCCTCAGATACTATTGGTCTTGAGCAAATTGATGAACAAGAAATTAAAACTTCTATTAATGACTCAGTGATTGTAAAATCTATAATTGCAAATACTGATACTATAATTTTTAAAGTTCAGTTTTCTTCTTCTGGAACTAAAATTCCCTTAAATTCTCCTAAATTTAGCAATGTTGAAAATGTAGAAGAATATTTCTCAGAAGGAATTTATAAATACACATCAGGAAATACAAATAACTATCAAGAAATAATTGAGGTTCAAAAAAAAGTAAGAAAATCTTTTACAGATGCATTTGTAGTTTCATTTAAAAATGGAAAAAAAATTCCACTTAATGAAGCTTTAAAAGAAATAAAAAATTAATTTTGAAAACATTATTTAGGAATTTAGGATTTAGGAATTCGTCATTGCGAGGTACGAAGCAATCTAATTTAGGATTTAGGAATTTAGCAATTTAGAATTTTACTTAGTCAGTAGCAATTTAACAATTTAGCAATTTAACAATGAAACTCAGTTTTTCAAGATATACATCAATAGGCTTAGTTGTAGTAATAGCAATTATTGGTCTTGTATGGGGTTTTAATTTTTTAAAAGGAAGAAACCTGTTTGTGAAAGAAAATACTTATTCAGCTATATACGGCAGAATCGACGGATTAGAAAAATCATCAGCTGTAATGTTAAATGGTTTAAAAATAGGACAGGTTAGAGATATTAAATTTCTTAACGATAATTCCGGAAAAATTATAGTTGATTTTGCTATAAAAGATGAAATAAAATTAAATGATTCTGCAGTAGCTCTAATTGTAAGCATGGATTTAATGGGAACAAAATCTATTGAATTAATACAAGGAAAATCTACAAAATATCATAAAATTGGAGACACTCTGAAGTCAAAATTGGAATTTAGTATTAAAGATCAGGTAAGTATTCAAATGTTACCATTAAAACTGAAAGCAGAAGAATTAATGCTTTCGCTCGATTCAGTACTTGCAGTTTTTACATATATTTTTAATGAAAATACAAAAGATAATATTTCAAAAACCTTTACAAGTATTAAAATGACTATTCAGAATTTAGAAAAAACATCTGTTTCGCTTGATACAATAATGCAAACAGAAAAAGGTAAATTATCTAGAATATTTTCGAATATTGAGCTTATATCAAGCAATTTAAGAAATAATAACGAACAGATTTCGCTTATTCTAACTAACTTTTCAAATATAAGTGATACAATTGTTAAAGCAGATATTGGCAAAACTATAAGAAATGCAAACAAAGCTTTATCGGATATTGATTTAATGCTTGGAAAGATAAAAAGGGGAGAAGGTACTATTGGAATGTTGGCAAATAATGACACATTATACAATAATTTAGAAACTGCAACATTAAATTTAAATAAATTATTAATTGATATTCAGAAAAATCCTAAGAGATACGCACATTTCTCACTTTTTGACTTTGGAGGCAATTCTGTTGATAAAGAAAAAAAGGAAACTAAAAATTAATTTTTTTATTTTTTAAAATATTTCTTCTAAATCCTTTGTTAAATCAATAATAAAGGCTAATTTTAAAGCATTTGTACTTTTTAAGTAAATTTATTGTTAAAGTAATAATAGAACAAAAGTTATTAAATAGCTTATAATAAGTTTTATGCCAATGTTCTTTTGAATTAATAATCTGAATTACAAGCGTTTGATAGAAGTTAATTTATTTTTATTTTTATTATGCTGATTTTAAATTTCATAGATTTTTTATGAAAAAAACAAATGAAAATAATTTTTTTATTAACTTTTTTTTTTAAACCTTGCTTAGAGAAAATAAAGTATTAAAAATATATATAAAGCATTGATTAATAATGATGAATCACGATGATTTATGGGTTTGTTGCCTACAAGTTATTAAAGACAATGTTTCAGCCATTAGTTTTAGAACTTGGTTTGAACCAATTGTCCCTTTAAAACTTGAAAATAACACATTAACCATTCAAGTTCCTAGTCCGTTTTTTTACGAATATTTAGAAGAACAGTATATCGACTTGTTGCGAAAAACTCTTCGAAAAGAGCTCGGTCAAGATGCTAAACTAGAGTATAGTGTTGTTATGGAGAATAATGTATTCTCTAATAATAAGCCATATTCAGTAAAAATTCCGGCTACAAATAAAACTGATATTAAAAATAAACTGGTTTCAGTTCCTTTTGAAACATCTGATAGTCAGATAAAAAATCCTTTTATAATTCCAGGAATTAAAAAAATTGATATTGACCCTCAGTTAAATCATAATTTTACATTCGATTCATTTGTAGAAGGAGAATGTAACCGTTTAGCTCGTTCGGCTGGATATGCAGTTTCTAAAAATCCAGGAGGAACATCTTTCAATCCTTTATTTATTTATGGCTCTTCGGGTTTAGGAAAAACTCACTTAGCAAATGCAATAGGAATAGCAGTTAAAGAAGCATTTCCTGAAAAAATTGTTTTGTATGTTACAGCTGAACGATTTATAACACAATATGGCGAAGCAACAAAGAAAAACAGCCGTAACGATTTTATAAATTTCTATCAAATGATTGACGTTCTCCTTATTGACGATGTTCACGATTTTGAAGGAAAAGAAAAAACTCAGGATGTATTTTTCCATATATTTAATCATCTGCATCAGTGTAATAAACAATTAATTCTGACTTCTGATAAACCACCTGTTGAAATGCATGGTTTAGAACAAAGATTATTATCGCGTTTTAAATGGGGTTTAAATGCCGATTTACAAGCACCTGATTTTGAAACCAGAATTACAATTCTAAAGCAAAAACTTTACAAGGATGGTATTGAAATGCCTTACGAAGTAGTTGAATATATAGCTTCACATATAACTAATAATATTAGAGAACTCGAAGGAGCATTAATTTCTTTACTTGCACAATCAACTTTAAATAAGAAAGATATTACAATTGATTTAGCTAAACAAATGATTGATAAGCTGGTTAAGAACACTAAGCGAGAAATATCAATTGATTATATTCAAAAAATTGTTTGTGATTATTTCACAATGCCAGTTGATTCTCTTAAATCGAAAACACGAAAACGAGAAATTGTGCAAGCACGCCAAATTGCAATGTTCTTTGCTAAAAGTATGACAAAATCTTCTTTAGCTACAATCGGAACATTAATCGGTGGAAAAGACCATGCTACTGTTCTTCATGCCTGTAAAACAGTTAATAATTTGATTGATACAGATAAGCGTTTTAGAGTTTTTATAGATGAAATAGAAAAAAAATTAAAAATGTAAACAAATGCCATCTAGTTGATGGCATTTTTAGTATAATAAATAATTAATATGAACACATTTAGCGAATTAACACCTAAAGAAATTTGGAATTATTTTTATCAAATTACTCAAGTTCCAAGACCTTCAAAAAAAGAAGAAAAAATAATACAATTTTTAATTGAATTTGGAAGAAAAAATAATTTAGTTACAAAACAAGATATTGCTGGTAATATTTTAATTTCAAAACCTGCAACCGCTGGAAAAGAAAGCCTTCCAACAGTTATTTTACAATGTCATGTGGATATGGTTTGTGAAAAAAATAGCGAATTGAATTTTAACTTTGAAACAGATTCAATTCAGGCTTATATTGATGGAGATTGGGTTAAAGCAAAGGGAACTACTTTGGGTGCAGATGATGGCATAGGAGTAGCAGCACAATTAGCTGTACTTAATTCTAAAAACATCGAACATGGACCAATAGAATGTTTATTTACAGTTGATGAGGAAACCGGATTAACAGGTGCTTTTGAGTTAGAAAACGGCTTTATGACTGGGAAATATTTATTAAACTTAGATTCAGAAGACGAAGGCGAGGTTTTTATTGGTTGTGCCGGAGGAATTGATTCTACAATTTCATTTGATTATCAATCAGAATCAGTTCCGAAAAATCATACTGCATATAAAATTATTGTAAAAGGATTAAAAGGTGGACACTCAGGAGATGATATTAATAAAGGATTAGGTAATTCAAATAAAATACTTAATAGATTACTGTGGGAAACATCTAGTTTATTTGATATTAAATTATCTGTTTTTGATGGTGGAAACCTTAGAAATGCTATTCCTCGTGAAGCTTACGCAATAATTCTTGTTCCATCAACATTTGGTAAAGAATTTGTTGAATATTTTAATAAATATGAAAATGAAATTAAATCGGAGTTTAGTATTACTGAACCAGATTTAATTGTTAAATATGAATTTACAGAAACTCCATCAAATATAATTGATGAAGATACTCAGTATAATTTATTAAATTCTTTATATGCTTGTCCACACGGTGTTATTGCATGGAGTCAACATATTCAGGGACTTGTTGAAACTTCAACAAATTTAGCTTCAATAAAATTTGTAAATAAAAAAATAATTGTAACAACAAGTCAAAGAAGCTCAGTCAATTCTGCCAAAAAAGATATTGCAAACATGGTCGAAAGTGTATTTAGTTTAGCTGGTGCTGATGTAACTCATGGAACTGGTTATCCGGGATGGACTCCAAATCCAAATTCAAAAGTTTTAAAAATAGCAATCGAATCTTATAAAAAATTATTTGGAGTTGAACCTAAAGTAAAAGCTATTCATGCAGGATTAGAATGTGGCTTATTTTTAGAAAAATACCCATATCTTGATATGATTTCTTTTGGACCTACTTTAAG
>MENC01000077.1 GCA_001768155.1 Bacteroidetes bacterium GWA2_30_7 | reverse complement strand
TGTGTTTTGATTTAGAAATGGCATATTTCTAAACCGATTAAAAGTACATCGTCTATTTGTTTTTCTTTTCCCATCCATTGAGAGTAATCATTTGCAAATAATACTGAAAATTCGGAAATTGAAAAATTATGATTATTGCTTATTAACTCTCTAACTCTTCGTGAAGAATATTTCTTACGTTCTGTTCCGCCAAGTTGGTCTGTTAATCCATCAGAATAAATAAAGAATTTATCGCCTGAATTTATTTTTATAACGTGATTTACAAATGGTGCTTCAACTTTTCCTTTTAACGGAATTCCACCAATTGCCTTTTTATCTGATTTAATTTCAGTTAGTTCGGAGTTTCGTAGGAATAATAATGGACGATGTGCACCAGCAAATTCTAGCGTATTATTCGACAGATTTATTTTCAATAGAGCTATATCCATTCCATCTCTAGCTTCGGCTTCAGGTGATTCTTGTCTTAATGTATGACGAACTCTAATATTCAACTCGTCTAGTATTTCTGATGTTTTTAACTCTATATCATGGTCAACAATATTATTTAAAAGGAAGTATCCGATTAAAGATAACATTGCTCCCGGAACCCCATGTCCGGTACAATCTACAACTGCAATATATATTAAATCATCTTTTTTGAAAAACCAAGGAAAATCGCCACTAACAACATCTTTTGGATAATAATAAATAAATGATTTTTCAATATATTCTTGTAATAATTTTGTATTTGGTAAAATAGAAACTTGTATATGCTCTGCGTAATTAATGCTTTCAGTAATTTTTTTATTTTTTTCTTGAATTTCTATTTCAATTTGTTTTCGTTCGGTAACATCGTGAGCAACAAATAGTATTGATTCGAGTTGATTTTCTTCATTAAATTCAGGAATTGCGTTAACTTGCATAATTTTAGTTCCATGAATAGTTGGAAATACAAATTCTGCATCATGTTTTTTCTTTTTGAGCTTAATATGTTCAATTGTGTTTTTAAAGAAAATTTTTATTTGTTGTTCTAAATCAAGTTCTTCTAATGATTTTTTAAGAAAGTTTTTAGTTTTTATTTCTGTAAAATATTGCATCATAGGATTAACATAGAATACTTTACCATCTATGCCAAATCGAATAATTATATCTGGACTATTTTCTGATAATGATTGCATTTGCCCTCTCATTCGTTGTTCTCGTTCTGCAATTTTTTGTTGAGTTATATCTCTGGTATTAAACACAATACCATTAATTGCAGGATTTTCAATACAATTTCTGCCTTTAGATTCAAGCCAAACAATATCTTCATCTTTTTTAATATATTGAAATTCAAAAATTTGTTGACCGTCAGGGTTTTTAATTAAAAAATCGAATGTAGAATACAATTTATCTCTATACGAAGGGTCTATTCTTTCAAAAGCATTTTTTCCAATTATTTCATCTGCGTCATAACCAAGAACGTTTTTGACAGATGGACTCTCAAACGTAACTATTTCATTTTTATCAATTATTGAAATTACTTCTGAGGCATTCTCTAAAATTGTATAGGTTCTTTTTTGTGAGTTTTCAACTTCTTTTATTTTTGATTCAAGTTTTTGATTTGTTTCTTCAAGTTTTTCATGTGCTTCTTCCATTTCGGTAGCACTTTGTTTAAGCAATATTTCGTTTTGACAAAGTTCTTCTGTTTTTAAGCGAGATTCTTCAAGTAATTGCGATGTTTTTTCATTAACTTTTAATGTAAATATTGTTTGAGCAATCATTTCGCTAACTTGCTTTACAAGTTTTATTGAATTTTCTGGAATGCTGTCTTCTACAGAAGCTAATTCAATAATGCCTTGTAATTTTTTATCAGAAATTAAAGGAACGATAAGAAGACTTGAAGGTTTCTTTTCACCTAATAAACCCGAAGTCATTGAACAGTAATAATCAGGTAAATCTGTTAAATAAATTATATCCAACTCATAAGCTGCCTGCCCAATTAACCCATGACCAATTTTAAATGATTGATTAAGAAACCTTTTTCTATTATAAGCATAAGTTTCAATATTACGTAAAACATTTTCTTCTTCGTTATAAATATAAAAAGCTCCTTGGTTAACGTTTATATATTTAATGATATTTGTTAATACTTCGTAAGACATTTCATTTATGTTTGAATGTTTCATTAGAATATTGGATATTAGCTCTCTGCCTCTTGAAACCATTAGTCGCTCTTCTTCTTTTTGTTTTGCACTTAATACATCATGTTTCATTTGTAGTAAAGCTTTCCCAAGTGGGTTATTGTTTGAAAAATCGAATTTTATTTCGTAACCTTTGTTGTTGATATTTTTTACAAATGTTTTATTACTTTCACAAAGAAGTTCTTTTGATTTTATATCATTTTCGAGTTCTATAATTTTAATTTTATACGGTTTTGAAAAAAAGTATAGTGCTGAATATATGAATATTGAAAGTAAATAAAATTTATAATCAAATAATGAAAAAATATCCGAAAGAGTATTAAATTCTTGATATTTAAAAAATAAATTAATTATAATGCTTACTATCACACTATACAAAATAAACGAAAGAGTTTTATGATGGTTATTTTTATTATACATTTTGAATTGATAAATATTCGATAAATGCTTTACTTATTTCTTCGGAAATTTGTTCAAAATCAGGCTCAAATTGCTTAAAAGCAGCTAATTCTATAATACCAACACATTCATTCTGATGATTTAAAATAGGCAATATTGCCAAATGTTTTGGTAAACCTGTTCCAAGACCTGAGAATGTACTGAAATACTGATTATTCAAATTACCGAGTACAATAGGCTTTTTATTTTTAGCAACTTGTCCCGACATACCATCGCCTTCAGTAAATTCGATAGGTTGTTCGATAAATGGGAAGGCATAGCTTGAAATAGTCCTAAAAATATTATCAGAAGGATTTTTTAAATAAAATAAACCTGAAACTATATTGTATTCTTTTGCAATAAGAAACAGTACTTTTTCGCAATATTTAATGGAATCTGACTCTGAAATACCTTTAAGTTTGTTGTACAATTGATTTTTTATAGAAATTTCATTATTTAAACTTAACAATTTTGGGTCTTCGTTATCAGAATTCGATTGTGTAATGTACTCCGTTTGATTCTTTAAAGATTCTTGGGTTAATTTATTAGATTTTTTTGTAGAAAATATATAGACTAAAATGCACATTATGATATTGATTATAAAATAAATATTAATGACATATTTATTGCTTATTAAATTTGAATCAATGAAATTCATCACAAGATAAACAATGGACAAAAAAATAATGAAACCTATTATAGAAAATATTTGTTTATTCATGATTCAATAATCGTAGTTATCTATTTGTTTTTATTTTTAGCATTAATTTCAGAATTAATTACACGCTTCAAGGTGGCTTTGCCACGCTTGAAGGTGAAATTATATTTCACGTTCAAATCACAAATTATTGTTACATTGATATCAAATTATAGTTATCAGATAATTTAATAATTTCCGAAAATTCTGTAAGTTCTGCATTTTCAGACAATTCAACATTGTCAAGAACACCACAAAAGTATTCTGAACAAGGAGTACTTACCATAACCCTACCACCCATTTCATAAAATAAATTAACATATTTTTCTAAATCTTCATACATCGGAAATCTTACACCTTTACAAGCATCTTTATATGCCCAAATTGTGCCGTCCATTGTTAGAAATATTTTAATATCAATTCCCATTGACATAGCAACAATGGCAAAAGAAAAAGACAAAGTAGCTTTTGCTCCTCTATCTTCTTTTCCTGTTGTTAGAATAATCATTACTCCCTTTGACATATATCCTTTAAAATGTGATTTAATATTTCTAACTCAACTAATCATAATTCGTAAATTGTAAATCGTACATCGTAAATCGTAAATCACGTAACACGCTTGAAGGTGGCTATCGCCACGCTTCAAGGTGTTACTTATTGTAAATAGTACATCTTACATCTTATAGTACTAAAGTTTTATAATTAACTGATATTTTCACAATTTCGGCAAAACCTGATATTCTGGCATTTTTAAGAAGTTCGGCATTTTTATTTATTACAGAGCAATGATACTCTGTACATGGCGAACAAACTAGAATTTCGCCCCCTAATTCGGTAAACATTTCGATATAATTACTTAGTTTTTCAAAACCTGCATACTGAACATTATTACCAGAGCCTAAATATGCCCAAATAGTACCGCCCATTGTAAGAAAAATTTTAGTTTCAATTCCCATACTTAAAGAAGTAGTTGCATAAGCAAATGCTACTGTGGCTTTTGCTCCACCATCTTCTTTTCCGGTAGTGAGCATAATTAGATTTCCGTCTGATTTTAAAATGTTATTTTCCATATATTATTATTTTATTAGATGAATAAAGATATTTTGCTTTTTCTTGCATAAGAAAGATAAGCTGCTATTCCACATACCTCACAGATATCGCCAAAAAGAAGTTCCTCTTTACGCAAACCCATAAGCGACATCGACATATCGCAAATATGAATTTTTATATCCATTTCTCTAACTAACATTATTAATTCTTCGAGTGATGCAACATTTTGATTTTTCATTATTTGCTTCATCATTTTCGTGCCAACTCCCATCATATTCATTTTAGAAAGAGAAAGCTCTTCTGAGCCATTTGGGAGCATAATTTCAAACATTTTTTCTGTTATTTTTTTCCCTTTTACTTTGCGTTTAGGGTCGCGAAGTATTGAAGTTGCCCAAAAAGTAAAAAACATGTGTACTTCCATTCCCATAGTAGCTGCACCAGAGGCAATTATAAAAGCTGCTATTGCTTTGTCAAAATCGTTACTAAAAACAATCATCGACATTTTATCTTCAGGTAGGTGGTTTTTAAGTTGTTTTTCAATTTCCTGAATTTTGGCATCTTGTTTAAGAAACAAGTCTTTAATTTCATCTATTGATAAATCTTTCACTTCCATAGATTCTATATTTTTTTAATAAAAACGGTTGTTTCCTTACCTTCCTGAGTTAATGATACTATTTCGTGTCCTTTCATTTGGGAATAAGCTTCAATGTCGGGCTTGAAAGCTGGGTCATCAGCTACAGCTTTAAGTATTTGACCTGTTGAAATTTCATTCATTTCTTTATTTATTTTAAAAATTGGCATCGGGCATCGAACGCCTTTTAAGTCGATAAATTTATTTTCCATATTTATATATTATTAAGATTTATTTTTTTGTTTTTCCTGCTCTAATTCTTGTTGTAATTTTTCAATTTTGGCATTATATTTATTTTCTATCTCAAGTTGGAATTTTGTTTTTTCTTCTTTGCATTTATTTTCATGTTGTTTTTTTAATATTGCCTCTTCGTTGCAAAAATTTTGAAATTCATTAATTGTTTCTTGCATTTCTTTATTGTTTTTTTCTAGTTCCTGAACGCGTTTTTCGTTTAGTGCATTTAATCTCTCAATTTCTTTTTTCTGGTCAATATCTTTTTGGTCAAGCTCTTTGTGCATTTTTTTTAGCTCATCGTTAATTGCCGATAACTCAGCGTCTTTTCTTTCCATTTCGTCTTGAGTTGCGTGCATTTCTTCAAGATTTTGCCTCATTTCTTCTTCGCTTTGAAGTAGTTCTTCGGTTTTTTGCTGTGCTACAGCTAGTAAGTTTTTAGTGTGTTCATTGATTTTTACATTTGAAATTGTTGAAGCTATACTTTCGCCTATTTTTTCAACAAATTCTATTTGATAAGATTCTAATTTAGTGAATGATGCTATTTCAATTATTCCAAAAATTATATCATTAAGTTTTAGTGGAACAATTAGTAAACATCTTGGATTTGCTGTTCCAAGTCCAGATTTAATTTCGATATAATTTTCAGGAATATCAGTCAGGTAAATAGTTTCTTTTTCTAATGCACATCTGCCGATTAAGCCCTCATTATAGTCAAATTTTTTTTCAGTATATTTTTTTCGATTATAGGCACTCATGGCAACTAAATCGAAATACTTTTCGTGTTTATCAGAGTTATTTAAAATAAATATACCACCCTGATTAGCATTAAGATAATTAATTAAATTGCTTAATACATTATATGCCAAATTTTCTAAATTATCGTTATCGTTACGAAGTAAATCGGCAAATTTTGCAAGCCCTAACGAAACCCAGTTTCTTTGATTATCTTCCTCTTTTCTTTTATTTTCGGCTAAAAGATTATTTTTAAGTTTATCTCTTAAATTAATGAGTGCTTTTCCTAATACATCTTTATCGTCTTCTAGCTTATAGTCGATTGCAAAATTATCTTCACTTAGTTTTTCTGTAAAATTAAATACATTATTCAATCTTGCTTTTTCATTTTCTAATGTTAAATTTAACCTTACATAATTACTTCCAACTAAATATGCCGCAAAAGCTATTACTACTGGTGCTAAATCGATAATAAAAATAATAGGATTAATTTGGTGAACATACATAATATTCGATAAAGAAAAAGCCAAATTTTTATTATTGAACTCAATTATTGTAGCTAAAATCGGACACAATAATCCTATTGCAAAGCCACTCAGAGTAAAATGTTTAATTATTTGTCTTGGTTTATTTTCTGATGTATTAAAAAGTAATTTTATTTTCATACTTTATTAAAATATTTTTAAAATATCATACATTTGTTTTCAAAAATATACAAATTATGCTTTCAAACATCAATTAAGATGTTGTATTTATGTTAAAAAACACCATACATATATCAATATTTAATTGATATATGTCAATACTTGAATTTTTTTATTATTTATTACTGCTGTACATTGCACTTTTTTTATGAAGAATTTATCTAAAACATCAAATTGTTCCGCTTGTAATATTGGTATTCAGTCGTTGTTCAAAAATCTTACAAAAGAAGATATTGAATTAATCGAAACCAATAGATTAGAAGTTACTTTTAAGCCTAATGAAACAATTTTTAAACAAGGAACTAACGCATCGCATATTATTTGTTTACATTCAGGAATAGTAAAAATATATACAGAGTCTAAAAAAAGTAACTTTATTTTAGAATTAGTAAAACCTGTCGAATTTGTTGGACTTCAATCGGTATTTGGCGATAAAGTTTTTCATTGCACTACTACATCTATTGAAAATGTGTCGGCTTGCTTTATTAATATTGATATAATTAAATCAATAATTTCGCATAATAATAATTTTTGTATTGATATTATAAACTTTATTAGCAGAAAAGCACTTTTTATAACAAATAGGGCTACAAATATTGCTCGAAAAAATATGAATGGACGAATAGCTGATGTTTTAATGTATTTATCAAATGAAATTTATAATGCAAATCCTTTTCCTGTTACTATTTCGAGGCAAGATATTGCCGATTTAACAGCTATGTCGAAAGAAAGTGTAATTAGAACTTTAAAAAATTTTAAGAATAGTGGCATTATTAAAGAAGAGGATAAATATATTGAAATTCTGAAATTTGATTTGCTTAATCAAATTAGCGAACATGGTTGAAATTCAATTAAGAAAAATATAATATACAAATAATTTAATAACATCAACTGTTTCGCCCTTGTTTGTATTATCATAAACAAGCATTTCAAACACAATCTTTTTTAGCATACTTCCACCTCCTATGCGACCATAGCCAGTATTCAGGTTTTTCGATAATTATATTTTCAAGGAAATTAACGTGTAATTTAGTAAGTTCATATTCGGGCATTTGCGATGGATTTTCGTTTAATAAAACTGCATCTACTTCGTAATAACTGCGTTTTACTTTTTGCATTTTCAGAAACACAACAACATGGTTCAGCTTTTCGGCAATTCGCT
>MENC01000076.1:19086-19717 GCA_001768155.1 Bacteroidetes bacterium GWA2_30_7 | reverse complement strand
TTTAGGTCAAATTTTTTGGTACACACTCGAAGGGCGAGACCCAAAAACCGGAAAACCCAACGGAGGCTGGGATCCACAAGAGCTTCGCACAATTCAGGATTATTACGTAAAATATGCCCTAACTTCTGCCGATGGAGTTTCGGAAGTTGCAAGTATTGGCGGTTTTGTAAAAGAATATCAGATTGATGTTGACCCCGATGCAATGAAGGCTGCAAATGTTTCATTAATGGACATAATGAATGCAGTTAAAAATAATAATGTTGACATTGGTGCCGAAACAATTGAATTAAACAAAGTTGAATATATAATTCGTGGATTAGGATATATTACAAACCTTAAAGATATTGAAGATGCGGTTGTTACAGTAAATCAAAACATTCCAATCAGAATTAAGGACATAGCAAAAGTTGCATTTGGTCCGGCTACTCGACGAGGAGGACTTGATGTTTCGGGTTCAGAGGCTGCTGGAGCTGTAGTGGTTTCAAGATATGGCTCAAATCCGATGGAAGTAATAAAAAATGTCAAAGCAAAAATTAAAGAAATTGCAGTCGGTTTGCCTAAAAAAACTTTGCCCGATGGAACTGTTTCACAGGTTACTGTTATTCCATTTTACGACCGAACAGGATTAATC
>MENC01000076.1:12351-19070 GCA_001768155.1 Bacteroidetes bacterium GWA2_30_7 | reverse complement strand
CTTTAGAAGCCGCTCTATCACACGAAATTTTGATAAGTATAATTGTAATAATTGTTCTTGTAATGAATTTAAGAGCATCGGCAATAGTTGCCGGACTTTTGCCTGTTGGTGTTTTAATCACTTTTATTATGATGCGTTATTTTGGTGTCGATGCAAATGTTGTTGCTTTATCAGGTATTGCAATTGCAATTGGTGTTATGGTCGATATTGGAATTGTCGATGTTGAAAACATAATCAGGCATCTCGAAATGCCCGAAAATAAAAATGCCAGAGGCAAAAAACTTTTAGATGTAATATATACAGCAACAACCGAAGTGCGAGATGCTGTTGTAACAGCTTTAGCAACAACAATTGTAAGTTTTTTGCCTGTATTTTTTATGGAAGCAGCCGAAGGAAAACTTTTCAAACCTCTAGCATTTACAAAATCTTTTGCATTACTGGCAGCATTCTTTTTAGGAGTAGTTGTTTTACCAACTTTAGCCTACTATATTTTTTCAATAAAATTTGATAAAAAGAAACTTCATTCGGTATGGAACATTGTTCTTATAATAGCTGGTTTACTCATTTCTATTATTTGGAAAATGTACACACCATTAGCATTAGTTGCATTTGGATTAAATAACATATTCTCTGATAAATGGCCTGAAAGTAAAAAACATTATTCTGAATATATAAATATTGGAATTGCAGTGTTGGTTGCTGTTTATTATCTTGCTATTGAGTGGCTTCCGTTGGGTGCAGAAAATAGTTTATTCATCAATTTTATTTTTGTAAGTGTTTTAGTTGGAGTAATATTATTTATACTGATAATGGTCGTAAAATATTATGAACCAATATTAAGATGGGCATTAATTAATAAAATTAAATTTCTTTCAATTCCTGTATTTACAATTTTGTTTGGAATAACAGTTTGGCTTGGATTTAACCGTAGCTTTGGATTTATTGCAACAGGCTTTGAAAAAATTGGCTTTAATCCAAAAGAATCATCATTCTGGAAAGAAACATCTGCAATTTTTCCGGGTTTTGGAAACGAATTTATGCCCGCACTCGATGAGGGTTCATTTTTGCTGATGCCAACCAGTATGCCACATACAGGAATAGAACAAAACAAAGAATTAATAGAGTTGTTAGATAAAAGAATAACATCAATTCCGGAAGTGGAAATTGCTGTAGGAAAATGGGGACGTGTAAATTCGGCTCTCGACCCTGCTCCAGTTCAAATGTTCGAAAATACAATCAATTATAAGTCAGAATATATTTTGAACGAAGATGGTCGAAAAATGAAATTTAAAGTTGATAAAGACCATAATTATATTTTAACCGACAGCACAGTTTATCACCTTGAAAAAGATGGACTTAAACACAATATTAAAGATTTGCTTATTCCCGATGAAAATGGAAAATTTTTCCGTCAATGGAGAGAGAAAATTAAATCGCCAGATGATATTTGGAATGAGATTGTTAACTTAACAAACTTGCCCGGATTGACCTCTGCTCCAAAGCTACAGCCAATTCAAACACGCCTTGTAATGCTCTCAACCGGAATGAGAGCTCCAATGGGATTAAAAGTATTTGCATCAAACCTCGATACAATTGAAAAAGCTGGTGCGATTCTCGAGAAAGTTTTAAAAGAAATTCCATCAATCAAGCCATCTACTGTATTTTACGACAGGTCTGTGGGTGCTCCTTATATTGAGCTAAAACTTGACCGTGAAGCAATGTCTCGTTATGGAATGAATATAGCTGAGGTTCAGGAAATTATTCAGGTTGCAGTGGGTGGAATGGCTATAACTAACACTGTTGAAGGTCGTGAGCGTTTTCCTGTGAGAGTTAGATATGCAAGAGAGTTAAGAAATTCGCCCGAAGAATTGAAAAATATACTGATTCCAACAATGGCTGGAGCACAAATTCCACTTGAACAAATTGCAGAAATTAAATATTCTCGTGGTCCACAAATGATTCGTACCGAAGATACATTTTTGAATGGTTACGTTATTTTCGATAAAGAGGAAGGGATTGCCGAAGTTGATGTAGTTGAAAAGGCTCAGAAATTTTTGTCTGAAAAAATTGAATCTGGTGAATTAGTCCTCCCTGTTGGTGTAACCTACAAATTTGCAGGAAATTATGAGCAACAGACAAGAGCTACAAAAAGGTTAATGATTCTTGTACCGCTAAGTTTGTTGTTAGTTTTACTGCTTTTGTATTTTCAATTTAAAACAGTTATAGCTTCGCTTATTCACTTCTCCGGTGTATTTGTTGCATTTGCAGGAGGATTTATAATGATTTGGTTATATAATCAAGGCTGGTTTATGAATTTTTCGGTTTCCGGAGTCGAAATGCGTGATTTATTTCAGATTCATACAATTAATATGAGCGTTGCTGTTTGGGTTGGTTTTATTGCCCTTTTTGGAATTGCCACCAACGATGGAGTTATTATGGGAACATATATTCATCAAGTGTTTAAAAAGGAAAATCCTTCGACCGTACTAGCTGTTCGTGAAGCTGTAATAACAGCCGGCAAAAAGCGTGTTCGCCCTGCAATGATGACCGCAGCTACTGCAATTATAGCATTGCTTCCGGTATTATCATCTACCGGTAAAGGTTCAGACATTATGGTTCCAATGGCAATTCCAACATTCGGAGGTATGGTAATTCAATTAATGACAATGTTTGTAGTTCCGATTTTTCAATGTATCTGGCGTGAAAATGCTATCCGCTATGAAAACAAAAAAATGGAAAAATTAAACGCTAAAAATCAAGAATTATGAAATTGATAAATTGCTATATTGATAAATTGATAAATTGTTTGTTGTTTGTTGTTTGTCGTTTAGTACAACTTCAAACCTCAAACCTCAAACCTCTTCTTTCTATCTTCCTCTTTGTGTCTTTGTGTCTTTGTGGCAATAATTCTTATTCACAAGATTCACTCTCAAGTTATCTCGAAATGGCAACAGAGAACAATCCCTTGCTTAAATCAAAATACAACGACTATTTATCAGCTTTGGAAAAAATTCCACAAGTTAGTTCATTACCCGACCCTGAGTTTTCGGCAGGATATTATTTAGAACCAATGGAAGTAGTAAGTGGCAAACAAATAGCCGATTTAAAGCTAATGCAAATGTTTCCGTGGTGGGGAACTTTTAAAAGCTCAAAAGCAGAAGCATTAAGCATGGCAAATATGAAACTCAGCAGTTATAATGAAGCAAAACTTGAAATTCAGAATAAATTAAAATCTGTTTGGTATCAACTTTATAGCAACAAAAAGGAAATTGATTATAGCAACGAAACTATTGATATTCTGAAAAGTCTAGAAAATATTACTTTAGGACAATATCAAAATACGTCTTTATCAGGTTCAGCAGTCAAAAGCTCTTCATCTACAGTAAGCCAAAACTCGGAAACAAAAAGCAGTCAATCGAACGATGGAAAATCTGGCTCAATGGGAGCTATGAATTCCGATAGTCCTGAAAAAACTGATAATTCAATGGATATGCAAACGAGCAATTCAATGGGGAAAAGTTCGGGAATAATTGGAATATTTAATTTGCAACTCGAAGTTTTTGAACTTGAAAGCAATATATCATTGTTAAAAGACCAGCAAAAAACACTTGTAGCACAATTTAATAGTTTGCTTAACAGAGATTTATCAGCAAATATCTCCATCTCCGATACTTTGGATAACAAATACAATGCTAATCAGGCATATATTGACTCAATAAAAGCCAACAATCCAATGGTTCAGATGCTTGAATTTGAAAAACAATCTTACGAAAATAAAATTCAGATGTCAAAAAAAATGGGGCTTCCAATGGTTGGTGTTGGATTGAATTATTCAATAATTGGTAAAAGCAAGACTGGTCATTCAACGATGAACGGAAAAGATATGATAATGCCAATGCTCACAGTTTCATTGCCTATTTACCGAAAAAAATATAATGCAATGGTTAAAGAATCAGAACTAATGATTAGCTCAACAGATGACCGTTTAACAAACACTAAAAACGAACTTGAAGTAGAATATATTAAGGCACTTGAAGGAATTAAAGATGCTGAAAGAAGAATAAAATTAAGTATAGCACAGCAAGACTTAACAGAACGTTCGTTGAATTTGCTAGTGTCTCAATATTCAACATCAGGAAGCGGATTTGATGAAGTTTTGCGTTTACAAATACAGCATTTAAAATACAAAATTCAGGCATCTAAAGCATTAACCGATTATAATATTGCAGTAGCTATGCTCGAAAAATTAATAAATTAAAAAAAAGAATATGCCACAGATTACACAAATTTACACAGATTAAAAGAAAAAAATCTGTGCAACAAATCGGTGAAAATTTGTGTAATCTGTGGCAAAAAAAGTAAAATATGAAAACAATAATAAATAAATTCGTTACTCCTGCAATAATCCTTATCGCAGGAATATTTTTGGGATGGCTTTTTTTTCATAACAGTAGTTCAGAAATTGAAAAATCTGAAAGCACTTCAGAAGAAAAAGGAACAATCTGGACATGCTCAATGCATCCGCAAATACGTATGAATAAATCAGGATTGTGCCCACTTTGTGCAATGGATTTAATTCCACTAAGCTCCGAAACATCTTCAGGAGTTAATGAAGAAGCCATAAAACTAACCGAAGAAGCCATACAACTAGCAAATGTAAGTACAAGTATTGTTGCTAAAATGAAAGCTACAAAAGAAGTTCGCTTGTTTGGAAAAATTCAGGCAGACGAAAGACTTGTACAAACACAGTCGGCACATATTGCAGGTAGAATAGAAAAACTTTTTGTAAATTTTACAGGAGAAGTTGTTAAAGAAGGTCAGGTAATTGCTTCTGTGTATTCGCCCGAATTAGTAACAGCACAGAACGAATTGCTCGAATTGCATAAAATGAAAAATGTTCAGAAAAACATTATTGATGCAACACGCCAAAAGCTACGTCAATGGAAATTAACAGAAGAACAAATTTCGGAAATTGAGAAAAACGGTGTTCCTAAAACAAGTTTTGAAATTAAAGCTACAACAAGCGGAATCGTTATTTCAAAAAATGTAAATGTAGGCGATTATGTAACTCAGGGAATGTCGTTGTACGAAATTACAAATCTATCAACTGTTTGGGCATTATTTGATGCTTACGAAAACGATTTACCGTGGATAAAAATTGGTGATAAAATAGACTTTACAGTTCAGTCGATTCCTGGCAAAAAATTCAATGGAACAATCAGTTTTATTGACCCTGTAATAAATTCAGGGACAAGAGTTTCAAAACTTCGACTTGAAGTAAATAATTCGAGTGGGGAATTAATGCCCGAAATGTTTGTTACCGGAAATTTAATGGCAAATTTGAAAAATTTCGACAATTCAATTGTAATTCCCCAATCGGCAGTTCTTTGGACAGGAAAACGCTCAATAGTTTATGTTAAACTTCCCGATTCTGCCGAACCAACATTTCAAATGCGTGAAGTAACACTTGGTCCATCACTCGGAGGAAGTTATGTAATAACACAAGGGCTAAAAGAAGGAGAAGAAATTGTTACAAATGGGGCTTTCAGTATTGATGCCTCAGCTCAACTTGCCGGAAAACCAAGTATGATGAGCCTTGAGAATGTTGAAAATGCGGACGAATTAAAAACAGGAGATATTAAAGTCTTTGGAAATTGTTCAATGTGCAAAGAAAGAATAGAAAAAGCCGTAAAATCTTTATATGGTATTAAATCAGCAAGTTGGGATATGAAAACAAAGATGCTTACAATTTCATATTTTCCTGATAATACAATTATAGATAAAGTACATAAGGAAGTAGCTAAAGTAGGGCACGATACCGAAAAAGAAAAAGCTTCAGACGATGTTTATAATGCTTTGCATGAATGTTGCAAATACAGAACAGAATAATTAACCAAACAATAAATATTTATTAATCACTTAAATCAATTTAATTATGAAAACAACAAATCTTTTAATCGTAGCAATGTTAGTTTTTGCAACAAGTATTTTTGCAAGAGCAGAAAAAACCGAAACATTCAAAGTTTACGGTAACTGCGGAATGTGCGAAAAACGTATCGAAAAAGCAGCAATGTCTGTTGATGGAGTATCTGAGGCTGACTGGGATTCAGAAACAAAAAAAATGACAGTAGTTTTCGACGAAGCAAAAACAAAACTCGAAGACATTGAAAAAGCAATTGCAAAAGTAGGACACGATACTGATGGTGCAAAAGCTGATGATAAAGTTTATGATTCGCTACACGGTTGCTGCCAGTACGAAAGAGCTAAAAAAGAATAAAAAAAAATTTAAGTTTGACAGCTTTAATTAGTGTCCATCCGTAAACTCCATACAGAACGTCATTGCGAAAATGCACGACGAAGCAATCTGTTCATTAATAACCCATTGAGATTGCTTCGTTCCTCGCAATGACGCTTCGATTTGATTTTGAACTACTTTATGGATGGGTACTAATTAGTGTCCATCCATAAGCTCATAATAGAACACGGATAAAACGGATTTTACGAATATTCACAGATAAGAAAAATTAACAAATCAGTGTAAATCAGCTTAATCAGTGTCATCTGTGTTCTATTGGTTTTGCATTTCATGAGTTTATGGATTGGCACTAATTAATCAAATTTTAATACTAACTCAGAGCTAATATTCACTATTTTTAAAAAATTGAAATAACAATGAATCCGAACTCATCTATTTTTGGGAACATTTTAGAAACAATCGG
>MENC01000076.1:4448-12307 GCA_001768155.1 Bacteroidetes bacterium GWA2_30_7 | reverse complement strand
AAAACCTGGAGGAACAATTATTGAAGCAACTGCCGGAAATACAGGCATTGGCTTGGCTTTAGTTGCCAAAATGAAAGGTTATAATATAATTCTAGTAATTCCTGACAAAATGAGCCAGGAAAAAATTAACCATTTACGAGCTTTAGGAGCCGAAATAATTATAACCCGCTCCGATGTTGGAAAAGGACATCCCGAATATTATCAGGATTTAGCAAAAAAATTAGCGAAAGAAAGAAATGCATATTTCATTAATCAATTCGAAAATCCTTCTAACCCTCTTGCACATGAAACCACAACAGGTCCCGAAATTTGGGAACAAATGCAGCACAATGTTGATGCCATTGTTGTAGGAGTTGGTTCATCTGGAACAATTACAGGACTTTCACGTTTTTTTAATACGGTTTCTAAAAAAACCGAAATCATTTTAGCCGACCCAAAAGGCTCTGTACTTGCCGATTATGTTAATAATGGAAACCTCTCAAATTTTGTGGGTTCGTGGATTGTCGAAGGTATTGGTGAAGATTTTATTCCGCCAATTGCCGATTTATCGTTTACAAAAAAAGCCTTTACGATTACTGATAAAGAAAGCGTTTCTACTGTTAGCGAACTTCTTCAAAAAGAGGGAATTCTTGCAGGTTCATCTACAGGAACTCTTTTATGTGCAGCACTAAAGTATTGCAAAGAACAAAAAACAGAAAAACGTGTAATTACTTTTGCTTGCGACAGTGGAAATAAATATCTCTCCAAGATGTATAATAACTTCTGGCTTTTAGATAATGGATTATACGAACGAAAAAAATATTCCGACATTAGAGATATAATTTCCAGACGCTTTGAAGACGGCGATACAATTATTTTAAATCATAACGACACTCTAAATACAGCATTTTCTCGAATGAAACTATATGATATTTCACAATTGCCTGTATTTGATGGAGAAAAACTTGTCGGAATTGTTGACGAAACAGATATTCTAATTGCCCTAAGCTCTTCAAATTCAGCCATGAATAATGAAATAAATTCAATTATGGCTAGTAACCTTGTAACCGTTAAGAGTGGTGCTAGTATTAGCACTTTAATCGAAATATTAAAAAGTGGATTAGTTGTTATTGTAGAAGATTACAACAATAAATTCTGTGGAATTATAACTAAAATTGATTTAATAAACTACTTACGAAATGAAAAACGATAAATATAAAGGTTTTGCAACTAAAGCAATTCACTCAGGCGAGGAACCAAATTTAAAAGACGGAGGAACCGGCGATGTTGTAGTTCCAATTCATATTTCCAGCACTTTTGCACGCAAAGAAATTGAAGTTCCTACGGCAGGATACGAATACTCCCGAAGCCTTAATCCAACTCGGAAAGCACTAGAAGAAAAATTAGCAGTTCTCGAAAATGCAAAATATGGATTAGCATTTGCTTCGGGTTTAGCAGCAGAATCAATAATTATTTTATCGCTTTTAAAAAGCGGCGATCATCTTATTGCTTTTGACGACCTTTACGGAGGCACAAAACGATTATTTAATAAAGTTTTTTCAGATTTTGGAATTACTGTAACTTATGTAAATGCAACTAACCCAAATAATATAATAACAGCAATAAAAAAAGAAACTAAATTAATTTGGCTGGAAACTCCAACTAATCCTCTTCTAAAAATATGCGATATTAAGGCTATATCTGAAATAGCAAAGAAAAATGAACTATATTTAGTTGTTGACAATACATTTTTATCGCCCTATTTTCAAAACCCTTTAGATTTAGGAGCAGATTTAGTTGTTCATAGTTCTACAAAATATATTGGAGGACATAGCGATGTTATTGGTGGTAGCATAATGCTTTCAGATTCTACGATTTATGAAAAACTGCAATTCAATCAAAATGCAATTGGTGCAATTCCCTCACCATTTGATTGTTTCCTTACTATGAGAGGAATTAAAACTCTGGAAATTCGCATGAAAAAACATGCCGAAAATGCAATTGTACTTGCAAGAGCGTTAGAAAAACATCCAAAAATAAAAAAAGTTATTTATCCCGGACTCGAAAGTCACCCACAATTTGTTCTTTCTAAAAAACAATGCCGTGGGTTTGGTGGTATAATTACCTTTTTAATTGATGGCGATATTAATAATGTAAAAAAATTCATGGCAAAATTAAAAGTTTTTGCATTAGCCGAAAGCCTTGGCGGTGTGGAATCTTTGATAGAACATCCTGCTTTAATGACTCATGCCTCTCTTGTTCAAACAGAACGTGAAAAATTAGGAATTACCGATAACTTAATTCGCGTTTCGGTTGGTATTGAAGATGTTTCCGATTTGTGGAACGATTTGCAACAGGCGTTAGATTAATCTTTTTCAAAAAAAGCAATAGTACCGCCTACCCACGTTTTATCTTTATTAAATTTAACTCCAATAAGGTCGCCTTTGCTTAATCTGGATAAATTTATAACAGGCGTTGGTCTTTCTTTGCCTTCTTCCCATATATATAAAATGCGTATTTCGGCTTTTACGCCACCTTCAGGGGATTGAAGGGCTGCCTCATATTTTACTTTTCGTTGTAACAAATAATTTTCTCGGTCTTTTATTTTATCAATATCTTCTCTTTTAACATTAAAAATAATTCCATCGCATGCAAACGAAAACAATGGTTTAAGTACATAATTTTCAAGGTCTTCGGGTATTTGAGAAAATTGATTCAGGAATTTTGTTTCGGGTAAATATTTGCTTTTTATAAATGGTAAAGTATATTTACTTATTCTATAAAACCAGTTTGGATGACTTGCCCATTCTACATCAACTTCTTCGGTAAGGTTAAACTGACATTTAAGGTCGGTTCGTTTTACAAATTCGTCGAATATTACCCGGTTATAAATTCTATAAACTGGAGTTTTTTGCCCATTATTCATGTAAAACAGCTTACGCCCTTCACGAATTATTTCTGTGATACACACCGTTTTAATTCCGAGAAATTTTTCAGTAAAAAGAAAATCAATATGTGTTCCTTGTTTCATTGGCTCTATTTCGAGCAAAATAACATTTTCAACTTTTTGATGTCCAACAAAAGCTTTCCTTAGAATATCAATATAGGTTTCATGTGTAAGGTCTGGTATATATGAACCAAGTTTATCAGAAATATTAAAATGTTTACGATATAATGCTGTAATAAATGTTTCGTAACAATAAAGCGACGGAAAGCCCTGAATTTCAATTATTTTAGGAGTTAATTCTCCATTTTCATCTTTGCAAATTCCTAAATCTATACACAAACAAAGAGTATTTTCGTCCTCGTTCGGAACATTAAAATTATTAATTAAAGCTCCTTGCGTTATTTTCTTAAAATCTTTTCTGCAAATTGTGTCAACCACATCAGTACAGGCTTCTGCAATTTTTGATTTAAGCTTTTTATCAATAAAAATTGGTGTTTCAGCAACTCTGAATTGAATTTTTGAATTAAATACTCCATTAGCTTCTTCCAAAAAAGTACGATATTTTTCTTCCGAAAAGTTCTCGTTATAAATTTTACGATAATATGGTATCATTTTTTATTTAGGATTTACAATTTGGGATTTAGGATTTACGATTTAGGATTTACAATTTACTGGACATGAGGTTCTAGAAGTGTCATTTAAGATTTGTAAGTTGAATTTGCTTTCAGAAAAATTTTCCCGTAGGGCATTAATGACAATAAAAACTCAAACCACTGTTTAATATTTTCCCGTAGGGAATAAACAACATTATACAAGTGGGTATTGTAGTTTGCCATATTTACTTTTTTGTTAATGTCCTACGGACAAAAAATTATTTATATGTTGTATTTTATTGACATTGAAGCCCTACGTGCTAATAAATTTATATTTCTCTGAAATCAATTAGAACTTACTAAGATTTTATTACAAATAAAATTAATCAACATATTGAATCACAATTTGTTTTATTTGAGTTTTGTAAAATTGAGTTAACTGCCATTTTTAAAAATGTTGGAAGAATTACTCTATTTGTAAGACTTATTTTACTTGGGTCATTTAATTGTTCAGCAGTTTGTTCTAATTTTTCAAGCCCGTATGTTTCAATAATTTTCTTTCTTGTATCAGGGTCTTTAAAATGCTCACTCATTCCAATTGCATCTGCTTCGGGGTGAAATTGTGTACAAAAAAACTCATCAGATAATCGTACTGCCATTATTGCACGTTCATAGTCAACATGGTCACGTATTTTTTCCATACATAATATTTTAGCTCCAAATGATTCAAAAACACAAAGATTGGGCTGAATAATTTGCCAGTCGCGAGTATCAGCACCGTAGAATGGGTCGGGTAATTTTGCAAGTACCGCATCTTGCATTCCAGCTTCAGTTTTGTGAAGCGGAAATATTCCAAAAGATGTTGAGTTTCGTTTTGTTAGCTGACCTAAATTATAGTAATGACAAATCATTTGGAATGAATGGCAAATAAAAAAAGCGAATTTTTTTTCTCCTTTGCTTACTTTATTAAACTCACGAAGTTTATCAATCAGATTAAAATATTTTTTGTCCCAAATTCCATCTACATCCAGCGGACTGCCAGGTCCACCGGTAGAAATGTAAATATCATATTCCAATCCGGGCACTTCATTTTTTCCTCTTACATCAAATACTTTCCATTCAAAAGGTAAAACCTGAATATCGAGAATATCTTTGATGTTTTTCATACCTTGATTTGGTGCATCAAGATACATACTTAAAATTGCTACTTTTATTGGTCTGTAAGGCATTGTCTGTTTATTGTTTGTGTTTGTTTGTTGTTTGTTGTTTGTTTCAAACTTTCAGTTTAGTTATTCATTTTTTCTGAAGATAAAAATTCCTTTTACCACATAGGCACATAGTTACATAGAATTTCACATAGCTTATAAATTCCTAAATCCTAAATCACTAAATTCCCATTTTAGTTTCTTCGATAATATAATCTACAACTTTTTTTAAGTCGTTGGTTTCGTTATAAACCCTAAGCTGTCTGTCGGCACCGGTGCCATTTTCCAGAATTTTATGAATATAATTAAGTTCATTTCTGCTGTGCAGGTCGTCAATAACTTCATCAATAAAAAACAATAATTCAATAATTAAGGCTTTAGTATTTACTTCTTCTTCTCTTCCGAAATCAATCAGATTGCCATTGATACCATATCGGGCAGCTCGCCATTTATTTTCGTTGATTAACGAGCGGCTATATAGTCTGAAGTTCAAATTACGTTGACGCAATTTCCATATTTTTGCAACAATAGCCTGAACTAATGCTGCTATAGCAACAGTTTCATCAATTCTTAAAGGGACATCACAAATTCTAAATTCAATTGTTGGATAAAATGGATGAACTCTAACATCTGACCATATTTTTTTTCCATTATCGATGCAATTAGTTTTGATGAGCATATTTAAATAATCATCATACTCACCGGTATTTGCAAAATAATCTGGGATACCTGTACGTGGAAATTTATCAAAAACCTTTGTACGAAACGATTTAAACCCGGTATTTCTGCCATCGAAAAAAGGCGAATTGGTAGAAAGAGCAAAAATATGTGGTAAAAAATACCTGACAGAATTCATCATGTAAACGCACAATTCGCGAGTAGGAAGTCCAACGTGCACATGTAAACCATATATTAGATTTGAACGTGCAGCATCTTGTAATTCATCTACTACTTGAGCATATCTTGGATGGTCGGTAATTGCCTGGTCTTCCCACTGTGCAAATGGATGTGTGCCGGCTGAGGCAATTAAAAGATTTTGTTTAGCTGCAACATCAACAATTGTTTTGCGAAGTTTAGTTACTTCTTGCCTTACTTCCTGTACATTTTTACAAATATTTGTTGAAACTTCAACCACAGCACGGTGCATTTCGAGTTTAACCTGGTCGGGCCATAGCTTATTTCCTTCGTCAACAATCGAATGATTTAGTAAAGTAAGGTCGCGAGTTACCGGATCAATAATCTGATATTCTTCTTCGACTCCGAGTGTAAATTCTGGTATCATAATATTATTTAGGATTTGGGATTTACGATTTAGGATTTACGATATAATAAATAACGTTTCAAATATAAAATATTAAATATTACATCTTAAATATTACCTTCTTATAGGCTTAATCCTTCGATTGACCTGGTAACAAATGTTCCCCAAGTCAGGTTCATTTGACCATCTTTGTGTTCTTTTGCACGTTTAATTGCCATATCTGTAGCGGCTTCAAGTACCCATTCAAAATTTACTTGTCCTACTGAGTTATAATCGGCATCGGGAGCAGGATTACAAAAATCAATAGCATAAGGTATTCCGTTACGTACTGCAAATTCTACAGTATTAAAGTCATAGCCAAGTGCAGTATTTAATCTCAAAACATAATCTTTAATTGTTGCAAGCATTTTTTTAGAAGCTTTCATTCCTTCTCCTACAATATAACGTAGGTGCTGTGGATTGCGAGGTTCGTATTGCATAATGCGAACGTCTTTTCCTCCAATGCAATAGCAACGATAATATTCGTCGAAAATTATTTCTTCCTGAAGCATCATTACAAGCTGACCTGTTTCGCTGTATGCTCTGAAAAACTCGTCGTAATTATTAAGTTTATAAACACTTTTCCATCCGCCGCCAGAATGTGGTTTCATATAACATGGAAAACCAATTTCGTTAAAAATTGCTTCCCAGTTTTTTGGATGTACCAGATTTCTGAAAGAAGTTGGGTGTGTATCTGTAGGTCTTTCGTTTGATGGTAATAAATAAGTTTTTGGAACCGGAACACCAACCTTTAGGGCAAGTGCATTGTTAAAGAATTTTTCATCAGCACTCCACCAGAAAGGATTATTAATAACAGCTGTTCCACAAATTGCAGCATTTTTTAAAGCTGCTCTGTAATAAAGAACATCTTGAGAAATTCTGTCGATTATTACTGCATAATCAAGTGGTCTTCCCTGATATACGTCGTCGAGTTTTACAAATTCAGCAATAATGCCTTTTTCTTTTCTTTTATTTACATTTTCTACAAATGCCGCAGGAAATGTGTTTTCCATTCCGAATAGAATTCCAATTTTTTTTACCTCATTTTTCATTTTTCGCTTGTAATTATAATTTATTTTTAAAATTTCATTAAAGATACATAATGTGGAAATTGATTTCTCCATACAGGCCAGTCGTGAGTTTCGCCCATTCTAACATCAAGCCAGTGAGAAACACCTTTATTTTTTAGTATATCACTCAATTTTTTAGTATCTGTCAAACAAAAATCATGTTCGGCAGAACCAAACACAATACCCATATCATAAATTGCAGGGTCGTTTAATCCTTTGATAAAATCTGGTGGATTGAAGTAATATACATTATCGTCATAATATCCGCCCAAATGCTCTGTAACATCGTAAGCACCACCCATATTAAATATATATCCTGTTTTACTTGGGTATCTGAAACCAAAGGTTGTAGCATGATATGCACCAAAGCTGCAACCGGCAAAAGCAACTTTGCTTTTTCCTGTTTCTGCTAATGCCCTTGGAACTAATTCTTCCATTATCATTTTATCATATTTAATATGATTTTTTACTCTTTCGCCCGGATGTAAATGTTTAGCATACCAGCTTTGAGAATCAATACTATCGGGACAATAAATTTTAATCAAGCCATTGTCGATAAACCACTGAACTGTATCGATTAATTTAAAATCTCTATTCTGATAAAATCGTCCCATTGATGTAGGGAATAGTATTATCGGATAACCGCTATGCCCAAAAACGAGCATTTCTGTATCCTGTCCTAAGTTTGGTGAAAACCATTTAAAGTACTCTTCTTTCAATGTAATTATATTTTTGAAAAATTAATTTGGCAAAAATATATAAAAA
>MENC01000076.1:0-4321 GCA_001768155.1 Bacteroidetes bacterium GWA2_30_7 | reverse complement strand
ACTAATTTTCACAGATTTATAACCGCCAAAGGCAGTTATTTTTGTGAAAATTTAAACAAATCTGTGCAACAAATCTGTGCAACAAATCTGTGTAAATCTGTGTAATCTGTGGCAAAATGAATAGCTGAGTAGTTACAAATGTTGTAAAGAAATTGATATAATCAACTATTTGAGTGTATAATTTTTAAATAAAACAGAAATAATTCTAGCTTATATTCAATCTAATATGGCATTATAAGCCAAAAAAATAAAAATAACTCGAAAAACATACCTTACTTTTTTGCGATTTTGTTATTAACATAATAGAGGGGGATTAAAAGAGAAGCGGCTTTATAATATTAGTAATAACTTAAATTTTTTAGATTATGAAAACTCAAATTATTAAAAACAATTTATTGCTTAACAGTTTGATAAATAGTTGTCCATTTACAGTACCTTCAGAAAAATGTATTTTAAAACCCTATCGTAATGCGGGGAACAAAAATTTTATACAATTTACTAAATCTGAAATTGCTCAAATAATGATTTCTCATAACAATTGTGTCGATAAAAGAAATTTAGAAATTAAGTTTAACATCCAACCCGATGGAATTGAGCTATTAACGAAAAGAGAGAAAACAGTAGTTGAATTATTGCTCAAAGGATTTAATGATAATGGAATTGCTGACGAATTATTCATATCGCAAAATACAGCACATAACCATCACAAAAATATTTATCGAAAACTTAAAATAACTAAAGCAATTGAACTCTTTAAAAAGTTCCAATAATCTGAAAAATTAAATCCTAAATTACTTTTAACATTCTTGAATTCCTTACAGGGTCTATAATAATTCATAATTTAAAAATAAATGAAAAATGACCTATTTAGGTTATTGCAATAAGATATTTTACCAATTATCTTTAGCAAGATTTTTTTAAATACTATAAAATTATTTCTGCAAACAATTTTATTTGTAAATTGTGGAAATTTAAAATTTTAAGTTATGAAAACAAAAATATCGCAATTGCTAATAATCGTTTTTACTGTATTATTATTTATTATAGGTTGTAAAAAAAACAACAATAATGATGATAATGTAATGCCTCCTTACTCAGAAACTGGTGCTAAAATGCTTGCTTTTAAAGCTAATGGAGCAGTTTGGAAATATGAACGTTACCTTTCTTTTATGGCAAGTTTGGTTGTAAGTTTAAATAATAAAGGTTCTTTTTATGTTTCTGCAAGTAAAAAGGATGGAAGTATAATTCAATTTTCTATACCAGAAGGAGTTAATGATACTGGAATATATTTATTAGATATTAAAATTAATAAAGATATATATACTTATTTTAGGTGGGAAAATCAGAGTTGGAAATATTATTCACTTGATAGCACCCATACTGGATTTATTCAAATAAATAAATTAGATACAATAAAAAGAATTGTAGCTGGGAAATTTGAAATAAATATGATTGGCAAAAACGATGAAGAAATGAAAATCACAGAAGGTCAATTCGATATTAGCTATTAATTTAAAACTTTTAATTATGAGAACAATTAAAAAGTTAAGAATGAAACATTTCATAAAATATTCTTTTATTTTATTAATTAGCATAACTTTTATTAGTTGTAAGAGATGCCCTAAAAATATACCTAAACATGATCTTCCCCAAGAATTTAAAGATTATGCAGTATTTCCTTCTGACTCATGGTGGGTTTATGAAGATTCAGCATCAGGATTGTTAGATACTATTAAATTATTAAAATTTAATACTGATTATAGAAATTGTGGAGGAATTGAAGCATGTCCTGATTTGTTTTACATATTTAATGGTAAAATATCCTCATCATTTAACGATTCTCAATTTGTTTTTACTGGAGGATATAATCACTGTGGTAAAAATGCAATAGTATTACAATCTTATTTAGGATATTTTATTTATGATGAAGATAATACAACTACATCATTAGGTAATTATATTTCAAAGATTAATTATTTAGATACATACGTCTATAATCAAATAACTTATACTAACATTTACAAAATTGGTGTAAAATTTTATAATAGTTCAAACACATTCGATAAAATATACTATTGGGCAAAATTCGTTGGTCCTATTAATATTTTTGAATATTCAAATGACTCTTTATTAAAAATTAAATATCTAAAAACGTATCATATTAATAACTAAAAAAATAATATTATGAAAAAGTTTTTCTGTTTACTAAATATATTTATTTGTTTAAATACAATTGCATCAGAAACTTCTCCATTTATAATAAAAGTACTTAGTTCTGAATTTAATTCTGTAACAGGGTCGTTTCAATTTAATATAGTATATAAGTTTAATGATACTACTACTTTTAATGGTGAAGCAGTATTTTTATTACCTCACATTTGGTCAGCATCAATTAATAACACTTTTGATGGTACCGTTTATCTTCCGGGTGATAGCCTCACAAAAACCATTACTATTAATTATCCCATTTCAGAATTACCATTTTATCCCGAAAAGATTGAAATAATTAATAATTATTTAAAAAAAACAGGCTCGTTTGCTAAGGTAAATGCTACAGCAAAAATCTATTTTACACCATATAATACTATAGAAATATGGAACTTAGAAGATTTTTATAATCTACCGCGTCATTGGTTACAAAATGATTTGAATCCCGATAAAGCAAAAAAAACATTCTCAAAATCTCTTTTACCTGTTTCAAACCTTGATTTGACAACTTTAAAAAATTATACAAATAATGGCGTAGATATTGAAAATATAATCACAACACGAGAAATTAATATTGATGGACTTGCTTACAATATTATTATGCAAGTTCCTGACGATTCAATAGATTATTATTTAAATTATGGTGATGGACCTGATTCTATTACTAATCCTAATAAAAGTAAGATATTTACAGGAAGTGTTAGTGGGCGAATAACCTCTGTTTTTAATAACCCTCTAAATAATATACCTATTGAAATCCCATTAATTGGAATTGAGGTTCAGCTTATGGATGACGATTTAGTTGACCAAATTATTGCAACAGCATATACTGATTTGAATGGTTATTATTACATAGATTATGTTACAGATCAGGCATGGGAATTTGAAGGGGATAATCTGGAATTATATCTTAAAGTCAGATCACACGCATCATATAATATTAATTGTAGTAACGATATTGGTATTAAATATACACATAATTCAAATATTTGGTATGCTGCAAAAAACGAAACTCCCGTAAATATTCCAGTCAGTATGAATCAAGATGATGAAGATTATTTCGATGCTTTTCGTGCAGTTCATTGGGCAGGTAAAGCTATCAGATATTTTATTAATCAAAATGCTTCAATCACTGGAAACCTTAATATAAAAATAAATACTACTAGCACTAGTCATTTTATACCTTACTTTACACCTACAATATATTTACAGGATAATGATGGTAATCATGAAAATGTCATTTACCATGAATTTGGTCATTTTGCAATGTGGCGTTTGCAAGGCGATAACTATATATTACCAGTTGGTGCACCGGGCAGTTGTTTTAATCATGCTTGGGATTCTGAGAACGGAAGTAAGTTAACTTGGTCTGAAGGATGGGCTGATGCAATTGGGATGATACTTGATGCTGCTTATTATACAGAAGATAATGAGTATGGGACTGATGAGGAATTTAATGATTTTCCTTTTTTTGAATTAAAAGAAAATAATGGTAATGCAACTTCTGGTTCAGGTTATGTGAATAATGGAATTCGTTCAGAATATTATTTTGCTTGTGCTATTTATGATTTATGGGATGGTTCTAATAAAGGGTTACCTTCATTAATTCCCGGAAATTATCTCAAAGATTATGTTCCAATTTCATTCCATGGATGGAACGACAGACAATTCACATCAGGTATTCAACATAATTTTGGATGGCAACAACAATATATAGATGACGTTGAATTTGATTTTAGAACACTTTGTTTACCATTAATGAGTGGTTCACTAATACAAGATATTGGAGAATATTACATAAGAATAAAAAATCTTCTAACAAATGACCAAAAAGCTGGATTAAGTAAAGTTTTTCGCGAAAATTGGGTTATGCTTGATGCAAAAAGTTATTTTATTGATAATGTAGAATATGTGCATAATGGTTTTGGGTCAAGTCATGTGGGAGATGAATTATATAATCATTTTCATCTCATGCCTAAATCTGAATGGGATGCAATGCAACAACGTATTCGAAAACAAAGAGCCTGGCCCGATGCAATGAAAATGATGCGTAATGCACTTGAAGAAAAACCATTGAACGAAGGAATCCAACCACAACAAACGCTCCATCGTG
>MENC01000075.1 GCA_001768155.1 Bacteroidetes bacterium GWA2_30_7 | reverse complement strand
TAAATGCACAACAGATTGTGGCAATTCGTTCCAAATAATTGGCAAAGCACTTCCACTTATAAAAAATCCGCAGGCAACTCCGATTCCTTTCCCGAATGGCATTTTGCGATGTTTATTTTTCCAACCAGATTGTTCGGCAACAGTTTGTAATGCTTCCCGACTTCCATTCGATGTAATTCTGTAATGCCCAACAGTCAAGGTATTTGAATCGAGAAAATTTTTCATTCTCATTTCAACAGGGTCGATATTTATTTTGCGAGAAATATCATCAATCATTGATTCTACTGCAAAACGTGAATTTACTGCACCGTGTCCACGCATTGCACCGCATTGTGGCTTGTTTGTATAAACTCTATATGTACGAAATCCAAAATTATTTAATTTGTAAGGAGCTTGTAATAAAACTCCATTGTAATAAGTAGTTACAACGCCAAAACTTCCGAAAGCACCACCATCAATTGCAACATCGGCATCAAGCACTTGTAACATACCATCTTTACTTGCTCCAAGCTGAACTGTCATTTTTGATGGATGACGACCATGATTATTCAAAAAAACTTCTTCTCTTGTAAGTCTTACCCTGACCGGCTTTCCTGTTTTTCGGGCAATATGTGCAATAATCATTTCGTGAGCAAAAGGGTCGCTTTTTCCGCCAAAACCACCACCTAAGTATGGTTTTATTACTCTTACTCTGCTTAATGGAACTTCCATAGTTTTAGCCAAAGCTCTGTGCAGATAATGAGTAACTTGCGTTGACGAAATCATTGTGAGACCGTTTTCGTCCCAATAAGCAGTAGCAGCGTGTGGCTCGGTAAATCCATGATTTATTCCAATCATTTCAAAATCCATTTTAGTAACAACCTCAGCTTCTTTTAGTCCTTGCTGTTGGTCGCCAAAACGAAGTTCAGCCTTTTTGTGAATATTGTTGTTGAACTTTGTGTGTGAATGAATTTTTTCATTTTCACCAGCATCATTCAGCGATTCGTCGATAGTTAAAAATTCTTTTAATGGCTGATATTCAACTTTAATAAGTTTACAAGCTTGAGCTGCAATTTCCTCTGTATCTGCTGCAACCGAAGCAACTATTTGACCTGCATAAATAGCTTTATCAATTGCCATTGCAGTTTCGTCTTGCGAAATAGGAAGAACACCAAAAGTAATTGGCAATTCTTTTCCTAACGCAATATATCTAACTCCTTCTAATTCGTAAGCTTTCGTTGTATCAATATTTAAAATTCGTGCATGTGAATATGTGCTGCGAACAAATTTTACATGAAGTGCATCTTTGGTTTTATAATCGTCGGCATAATCGGCAATTCCCTGAACTTTTTTTGCAGCCTCTGTGTATGGGCGGCTAACACCAACAATTCCAAGTTTGTTTGAATTTTTTGGTTTTTGAACAGATTTTCCATTTTGCTCGTCGGCATATTCCGAAACGGCATCAACAATTTTTTGATAACCTGTACAACGACAAACATTTCCCGACAATGCTTCTCTGATTTGAAGCTCGTTTGGATTTGGTATTTTTTTTAGAAAATCTAAGGAAGTGAGTAACATTCCGGGTGTGCAGAAACCGCATTGAATTGCACCTTTTTCGACAAATTTTTCTTGTAATTTATGTAATTCGCCATTTTTTGCAATGCCTTCTATGGTTGTAATATTTGCTCCATTAAATCGTAAAGCGGGAGTTATACAACTTAAAACAGGTTCACCGTTAACCAACACAGTACAAGCTCCACAGCTACCTTGTTCGCAACCTATTTTTGTTCCGGTTAACCCAATTCTTTCGCGAATAACTTTCGAAAGCATTTCGTGTGCATCGACCAGTAATTCATAAATTTTTCCGTTAACAGTGAGTTTTAAATGTTCCATGAAAAAACAGATTTATATTTGTGAATACACCAAAAGTCTTTTTTTTGCCACCAAAACACAAAATAACTTTTTTTCGCCACCAAAGCACAAAAACACAAAATTTCTCTAAAAATATTGTGTTGATAGACCTTTCGTGGGATTTAGAGCGTTGCATTGAGCATGTCGAAATGTTTTGGAGTTTTAGTGGCATTTCTTAATTTTTTACTTTTGATATTTTAAGCAAATTTAAAATAATATGTTGCATGGCACAATAAAAAAAATAATTTGTCTTGCAAAGAAGGCTATTCTTTGCTAACATATTACGCAAAAGCTGATTCACTTCTTAATGAACCGATGTATACGAGAACTGTACGTACAGTGATGTGAGAGGTTCTCTGATGGGCTTATGACTCATCGGCTTCACACTCGACTATAGTCTGGCTTTTAGCATTTAATAACAAGTTTTTAGTCTTATATTAAAGCATAAAAAATCAATCTAAAAGTTCAAATTCTTGTGCAAATACTGAAATACCTCTCAATTCATAAGTCACAGCTGTTCCTTCTTGTCGTCTGAAAAGTAATTGTTGGGAATGTAATTTAGTCAAAAAATTGTTTGTAAACCTTTGCATAGTATCAATTCCAAATTCCTTAAATTCTGCAAAATCTTTTGGTTTAACTTTTTTTAATAATCCAATTTTTTTTAACACTCGTTTTTCTTGTTGAGTGAGGTATAGTCCATTAAATTCATCAGTAATTATTTCTTTTAAACAATCATTTGCAAATTTATTATCAATTTGTTTTTGTACTAGAAATTTACCCATGAATTTTTGGAAACTTTTATCATCAATATTTATTTTCTCAGCAATTAATAATTTTCTAACGACCTGAACTAAATGGACACATATTTCTTGACAATACTTAAATACAAAACGGATTTCTCCATTTGACGATTCAAATAATTTTAAATAAGTTTCTTCAGTTATCGGTGATTTTCCATTTGTTTCTGTTAAATGGAATCTTTCAACACGAATATTGACTGCTTTAATTAAATTCTCAATTGTAATTGGTTTTAATTCTATGCTACCAGATAAACGTTGAAATACTTTTGGGTTCGTTGATTGAATTAAACTAGACAAACCACTTTGCCCAATTATAATCCACCAAATATTAGGAACTGTGAACAATGTATCACGAAACGTAGTTAAACAATCATGTAAATCCTCAACATGCAAATTTTCAATATTATCAAGTACAATAAAACTGCCAGTAAAACCAATTTGTTCCTTAACAGCAATGGATAAATTTCCTATTATTTCAACAAATGTTTCAAAAGTAGTATCACTTACAGAAGGAAGATGTACTTCTCTACCGAAATTTAATCCATTTCCCATAACTGAGAAACCTAAATTTAAAGTTGCAGGTTTATTTTGATATACCCAAGCTTGAACTTTAATACATTGGTCAGGTATTTTAATTTTATTTGAAATACAATATTCTTCAATTGATTTACAATATGATTGTATACATCTTAAAACAATATTTTTTGGTTCATCAGAAGTTTGTATCGGACACAAGGTTCGAGCAGCAAGAATTTGAGGACCAAATAAGGCATCTCCACTTTCTAATAAATATTGTTGAATATTAAAAAAACTTGTTTTGCCAACACCTGGGACACCTGAAAGAATGAACACTCCTTGACTATCTACTTCTATTGCTGTAAGGAAGTTAATTTGTTCAGATTCTCTTCCCATTAAAAGATCTACATCTGATTTTAAAACTTTTAAAGGTTTTGTATCATATGGATTTTCTTTAAAACCTATATTTTTCCACATAGTTTTTATTTTAAATTATTATAAAATGTTTCATCCATTTTTTTCTAGGAATTATTTCAAAGCTTGGCTCAACTATTTTATATCTGAAAAAATTCAGAAATATACAATTATAAAATAGCTGTACAGTCCTTATAATTGTCAGTTATTATAAATCAAAAATAATGATTTTTAATTACAAATCATTAAATGATTGTTTTATAACTTTAGTGAATATTTCAAAATAACTTCATCAATTGTTTATGCCCCAGCAGAGTCTCTGCATACAGGACTCTGCGTTATTAGTTCCCAAGTCATCAGAGTTTGATTGAAAGTTCAAGGTGCCCACCAAGTCCGAGTTCCACAATTTTTTGAAGTGTTGAAATACGAATTTCTTTGAGGTTGTTCTCAATCTTTGAAATGTAACCTTTGTTAGTTCCACATTTTTCGGCAAGTTCTTCTTGTGTCATTCCCTTTTCAAGGCGAGCTTGTTGAATAAGAAAACCAAGTTTAAACGCTTCATAACCTTTCTCAAACTTGTCTCGTTTGGAAGTCCCTTTCTTGCCGTATTGCTCGTCAACAAATTGGTCAAGTGTTTTTAAGTTACTTTTCTGTTTCATATTCTTTTTTAATTTTTAATGCTTTTTCAATTTCCGACTTTGGTGTTTTCTGTGTTTTTTTATGAAAGCCATTTGCTAAAACAACAAGTTTGCCCTCGTCAAAGAAGCAAAAAATGCGAAAAATGTCGCTACCTTGCTGAACCCTAATTTCATAAAGCCCGTCAGTTCCTTCCAAATGCTTCAAATAGTCGGTCGGGATTTGTTGGAGAGTTTCGATAATTCTAAAAGTCCATAAAATTTTATTTTCTGCTTCTGTTTTTCATAGAAGTCAGAAAAGTAGTATTTATACAAGATTAATGTTCTTAGTTTTATATCACTCATACATTACAAAGCTAACTAAAGTTGTCCGAATAAACAACTTTAGTTGTCAAATTTCTTTTCGATTGATAGTTGTTTGTCAATGTGGACGTGGTTTTCCAAAATCATAGCTAATTCGTTTAAATATCTGAAATATTCAGCCATATACAATCAAAAATAGCTGTACATGTCTTATAATTGTCAGTTATAATAAATCAAAAATAATGAATTTTATTTACAACTCACTTCAAACTATCAATTTTCAATTCTTGATTTCGGGCTAACACTGAATCAATTTTATTCAACAAAAGCTTTGTTTCGCTGTCATTTCCAAGTCGATATGCTTCTTCTGCATTTAGTTTTGCTTTTTCGTACATTTTATTTTTATAAAGTAGCGAAGCATAAGTGTCGAGCCATTCCCAATTTTTCTCATATTTTAATGTGGTTTCTGACCATAACAAGGCATTTTTTAAAATAATTGAATCATCAGAAAGAATATAAGCTTCCCATGCAAAGCTATTAAGTGTTTGACAATCTGGCTCATTAACTAATACAAATTCTTTATTGAAATAATTAAGTAAATTTGTTAATGAATCTACGCCAATATCATTAGTGCTTATCAATCTGTCATCATAACTGTAATATACTGATTGAAATTTTCTCATTTTCTCTTTTTGTTCAAATGAAGCATAATTTAACGAAAGGTTCCATACTGCAGAATTTAAATATTTTGAAAATCCACAAATACATAATATGCACAAAATAACTACAGTTTTAATAATCAAAGGTCTGATTAGTTTGCGTTTAAGAACTGTAATAACTCCTGAAATCAAAATCAAAGGAATTGCTAAATATAGAAAAAAACCTGCACCTGGCCAATGTTGAAACTTAAACAACATAGTCATAAAACAAGTAGCTATTGATATTCCCAAAAAATACTCAACCCATGATTTTCCAGTCTTAATTTTTTTTACAAGCAGAAAATAAGTGGTCATCATTAGTATGCTAATAATTACCATAACATTTGCACCAGGCCAGTGTTGAGCTTTAAACATATAACCCAGAAAAAATATTGCAAGGGATATTTTAAAAATATATGCCAGAATTTTATGAAATGTAATAGCAGAACCAAAAGCATCGTCTGAATTTTTTATTTCATAATCAAATTGTGGCGGAATAAAAAGATTCATCAGATAATGCAGAAACAAAAAGAAAAATCCTAACACCATAATTATTCCACCCCCCTGTATTGCAAAAGTTCTCATAATTAAAGCAATTACAATCATAGTCCAGCATACCCAATGAATAATCACATCGGCACGGTAGTAGAACTCTTGCATTGATATGTAAAGTGATTTGAAAAAAAACTTCAGTTTGCCAAATTGAAAATAAAACATCGAAAGCATTGATATAAACGATATTACCAATGAAACTAAAGGCGAAATAAATAACCCACCGGTTATTAAAATTACAAAAAACATTACAATTCCAAGTGTTCTGAAAAACTGCATATACTCCATTATTGGCAAAATTTCATCCTGCTTTTTATAACCTTCACGTAATAAATTTTTGATTTTCACATTGTAATTATTTATAGCTTCGGTATTAGTTTTGTCGTTTTGCAACAGACTTTCTTCTTTATCGTTCATTGCTTTTGAAAGTTGCAAAAATCTATCAATATAATCGGTTAACTTACTGAAACGCAATCGGGATGCAATAACCGAAAGGAAAAATGCCGCACAAAACAAAGTCTGATAGCTTAACAATACTAATATTCCGTTTTTATCAAAAATATATTTAAACGATTCTGCAATATTTTCACCCGAATAATCAATATAATAGCTTATAATTTTGAATAGGTGAAAATTAAATTGCGTCATAAAATCAATAGTAAAATTGCCTGCCGAGACCAAAGTCAAATAACCGCTAAATGCCAATGCTCCAAACAATGCCGCTTCGATTACATAGGTATTCATTCTATCATTTTCCGATTTAAGATTTACTTCCAGATTTATAATCTCTTCATCGTTTTGCTCGGGATTGAGTTCGCCCGATAATTCTCTGTGTTCACGGTCTTCAATTTGCTGTTTGATGTTTTTGTATAGTGGTACTTGTTTTGAAAAATTTGTTTGCAAAATCAACAAATAAATTCCGTAAATTATTGCCATTAAAACTACTCCTACCTCATCTACGTTTAGGGTTTTTACTAAAAGTACAATTGTTGACCCCGATATAAGAAGCAGAAAAATCAAAAGATAATGCCATGCTGCATTTTTAATTTTAATCCGAATGTTTTTAATATTAATTTTTGAGATAAGAGAATGTGTTTTTGCAATTACTTTTTTATCGGTATATATTGCATAAGTAAATATAACCACAGGTATTAAAACAACCTGAATTATAAAATAAATTATAATATCAGCTTCATTATTTAAAATTCTCAAAATTCCTTTCTGAAAAGCCCATAAAATAATACATCTTAACGCAAAATCATACAAGACGGGTTTTATACTTGCCGGCACATAAACTTCGGTTCTAAAACGATTTTCTTTTTTAAGTTTAAACCATGATTCTGCATTTGAACGAGCAGTATTTCTGACATCAATATTTGTGGAAATCAATCCAATTATATCGTCAAATAGCTTATAATTAAAGGTTTCGGGAATATAATTTGCTGAATTTTCGTAAATAACCTTATACAATTCAAGCAAAGAAATTACTTCTTGCTTATTTTCGTCGGAAATATTTTTAATAATATTTTGTACATCTTCAAATTCCTTGATTTTCTTAGAAATAATTTTGCCCGAATTTATTTTCGCATTAATTGTTCCGGATAATTCTTGTTTTTCATAAATAGCCAAAACTGTTTCACGCCAGAAAATCCATGATGAAGATGATTTTATACCGGAATTTTTATTTAAAAAAAGTACTAATGAGGCTGATGTTGTTAGAAAATGATTCATATAATTTTAAGAAATTTATAATTTCTTAAAATTAAAAAAAATAATACATTCCTATTTAAATCTTGTATTAATTTCAATTAGGATAAAATACTTTTAAAATCTATACACACAAATCATTTATTATGAATATATTGGAGCGACTTAATTAGTATTAATAAGAAGCTCATTATTTTAAATTTACAGTGCATACTGCGAATGCGATAAATTAGTATATTTTGACTTGGCATTTTGAAAGTATAAACATTCCAAAATTTTCCTTTAGGTTTGCAAAATGATTGAATGGTTCGAATACGGATATTTTGGTTTATTCTTAGCAAGTTTTCTGGCAGCAACCATAATT
>MENC01000074.1:6895-10702 GCA_001768155.1 Bacteroidetes bacterium GWA2_30_7 | reverse complement strand
AAAAGATTTAAAATTTTCGCTGATTTATGTATAGTCCTTTTAGTTATAACAGGAGTAGGTTTATCAATTATTAACATGCCAATTTATAATGGATTAAGCATTTGGAATAACTGGATTTTACTATTAATTTTAAAACATATATTTGTGTTTTTGATGATTTTTATTCATTTATTTAGAAATTTTATATTGGCAAAAAAAATAAATAAGGAATCTTCTACTATTAAAAAAAGTGTATTACAAAAGCTCTCTCTTAATTTGGTGAAATTAGTTTTTATATTTGGTTTGATTGTGCTACTTTTAAGTGTTGCCAGTACTTTATCACAATAGTTAGTTACTTTTTCTTTTACCGCTAAGACGCAGAGACGCAATGTATTAGTATTTAAATCTTTGCGACTTAGCGTCTTTGCGGTTTATTCTTTGAATTTCAATTCTTTACTAATTATTACTGAACTGTTATTATCAAAGACTATTTAATATTTGTTAATTGTTGTTTCCTGGTTCAGTATATATTTGTAATAATTAGAAAATAAGCATCTTCAGTTGCTCCGACCTTTGGTTGTTGAGCCTGTCGAAACACAGATCGTGGGCTTAATTAATATATACAAATTCAGGGCTTTAGCCCTTTTAAAAAATGGATAATGAAAAAATATACCGAACTATTGTATTTTTAACTATTAATTTCACAATTTCAAATTCTCTTTTTGCTAAAAATGTCTGAGTCAAGGTTGTTTAAAATAAAAAGAAGCGTTTGTAAAAACGCTTCTTTCATTCTTACTAACTATTAAACACAAAAATATTCCTTTTCACAAAACTTTAAGGAATAAATTTCATATAATACGATTTAGAACATCTGTGTTCGTAACCATGTCTTGAATTATCAAATTGTGCAACATTAAATAAATATTCTTTTAATAAATCTGTGTATTGAATATCATCGGAATTACCGGTATTTAGTTTTCTGGCAATTTCGGTTGTCCATTTACCATTATTCCAAACAGCTCCAGTTTCTAAGTCGGCACGACTTCCTGTTGGCACTTTGTGAATTCGTTCGCATACAATAGCTTTAAGAGCAGTATATTTAGTCCAATAAATAGCAGCATCGGCATCGCTAACGCCTGCTGTTTCATCTCCAACACATTCGCCTCCATCAATTTCTGTTTGTGTAATAAACATTGCATCAGCAAAATCGGTTGGATTTTTTTCCATCCATTTTGGGCGAGATTTGTCGGCAATTCTATTATGTGAAGCAGCAGCAGTTCCTGCATCTCCAAAACGTCCACCATCTTCACCATTTGAAGCTGACCATTGATCAGTATAAGTATCATCTATATATCCAATCATTTGAAAAGTTCCGGCAGTTACTTGTGAAGTTGAATTAATTGTTAATCCTGAACCAGAGGCAGAAGTTACAGCACCTGCACGAGCAGCCTTACTATGCCATAAATCAGCTCTTCCGCTTGATAACCAAGCATCGTCAACTATACCATTTACACTAACATGTGGATCTTGATCTGTTGGATAATACATGTGGCATTTTGTCATACAACCGCCTGTGCTGTAGGGGTCGCCGGCTATAGTTCCGATGGGCCAGAAAAAAGATATTCTATCTTCTGATTCATTAGTATTTGGCTTTGACCATGCTCCAGTAGCAAAAGACCATGCGCCATTACGTGTAAAGCTTGCAGTTGGATCTGACCATTCCGATAAAATGTATAGATAGTCAGTAGTATATACGGCTTTTAATTTAACCGAAATACTGCTATTATAGGCATGGCATCCTGTACAATTACCAATTTTTGATGCATCGTTTGGTGGATTGTTTGTTTCTCCAAGTGCAACGGTTAATGATGGCACATTTGCCCAGAGACCATCAATATTTCCATCAACTGAAGGTGAAGCACTTGATTTAATTGCATTTAGCTTTGTTAAATCATAGGTTGGTGTTGGTGTTACAGAGTCGTATGTACACGAACCATCGTCTTTTTTTGCTTTCGAATCATAGTTTTTTGCCTTTGGGTCGGTACAACCTTCACGCTTACAACCTGTATTCGTGCAAAATATTCCTGTTAGAACAAGAATAATACTAAAAAATTTAAATGTCTTTTTCATTTTATTAAATATTAAATTAGATAAAAAAAATTACTTAAATCAAAGTTAGTGTTCATTAATTCTCAAGGCAATACAACATTGCTGGTATGCCTGATACCATACAGTACGTATTTTATTGTATCTTTTTGGGATAAAGAGTATAATAGGGTTTTAATGAAAAAATAATTATTAAATGAACTGTTCTTTATAATGTCAAGGTACATAGATTGTTAGAAATGAAAAAACATGCAAAATATTAAATTTTAAATAAATTTTATTAAAAAGGAAGGATTCTTAATTTTCTATATTGTAAAACATGTTTAAGTGTCTAATCATGTTGTATAACTTAATGCTTGACAACACTGTTGTAAAACACTGATTATGAGTTAAATTATCTGATAATATAGCTGTGTATTAATAGGTGTGTTAAGCGTTACAATACTATTAAGCTTATATATTTTTTTGGGTGATTATTGTGCGTATGGTGAGCGAGTAAAACAAAAAAAGCCGTTCAAAATAGAAACGGCTTTTAATATGTTTGAATAAAATTTTATTCTTCGTCTTGTTCGGCTTCGTAAGTTTTTAGCAAGGTTGTTTGAACATCGCCTGGAACTTGAGCGTATTCCGAAAATTTCATCGAATACATTGCTCTACCACCTGTTACAGAGCTTAAAGCAGTTGAATATTTATTCATCTCTGCCAATGGAACTTTTGCAGTAATTTTTTCAAAACCATGTTCGCTGCTCATTCCTTGCACTATCGCTCTACGACCTTGTAAATCGCTCATTACGTCACCCATTCTATCGCCCGGAACCCAAACCTCAACATTATAAACAGGTTCAAGAATTTTAGGTCCTGCAATTTTAAATGCTTCTCTAAATGCATTACGTCCGGCAAGACGGAACGAAATTTCGTTGGAGTCAACAGGGTGCATTTTTCCGTCATATATTGCAACTCTGATATCACGTGCATAAGAACCGGTAAGCGGACCTTCTTCCATTTTTTCCATAATTCCTTTAAGAATAGCAGGTAAAAAGCGAGCATCAATAGCTCCACCTACTATGCAATTATAGAAAATTAATTTTCCACCCCAAGGTAACGTATGTTCTTCTTTATCTCTAACGCTGATTTTAATTTCTTTACCATTTACTTTATACATTGTAGGGTCTGGTGCACCTTCAATAAAAGGTTCGATTACCATGTGAACTTCGCCAAACTGACCTGCTCCACCCGATTGTTTTCTATGACGATAGTCGGACTGTGCAATTTTAGTAATAGTTTCGCGATATGGAATTCTTGGAGGTAAAAATTCGGTAGCAATTTTATATTTATTGTCTAACTGCCATTTTAAAATATTTAAGTGAAATTCACCCTGACCGAAAACCAAAATTTGTTTAAGTTCTTTAGAATATTCAATTTGAATAGTCGGGTCATCTGAGTGCATTCTGTTTAATGCGTCGCCCATTTTTTCTTCATCGCCTTCGTTAAGAGTTCTGATTGCAGTACGGTATTTTGGTTCAGGAAATTCGATAGGTGCAATTTGCCAGTCAACTGACGAATTTGTTAATGTTTGATTGTTTTTTGTGTTTTTCAGTTTTACAGTAGCTCCAATGTCGCCGGCAACTAATTCTGAAATTTTAGTACGATTTTTACCGGCTACAACATATAGTTGTGATAAACGTTCTTTTGAATTATTGTTATTGTTTACTAAATCAATAG
>MENC01000074.1:757-6885 GCA_001768155.1 Bacteroidetes bacterium GWA2_30_7 | reverse complement strand
TTTTCCAGAAACTACTCTAAAGAAAATAATTTCGCCGATATGTTCTTCGATTGATGATTTAAATACAAATATAGCCGGTGTGCCGGTTACATCACATTTAATTTCTTCACCTTCGATTGTAGCCAAATTTTTAACATCTTTTGGTGATGGAGCAGTACTATTAATAAATTCCATTACTCTTGCAACTCCAATATTTTTTTTAGCTGATGTACAAAATACCGGGTAAATATTTTTTGCTAATAATCCGGCTTTTAAACCTTTAAGCATTTCTTCTTCGGTAAGAGAACCTTTGTCGAAAAATATTTCCATTAATGACTCATCGCTTTCAGCAGCTTTTTCAACTAATTCGTTATAAAGTTCTTCGGCTTTGTCTTTTTCAGATGCAGGGATATCTAAAATTTGTGGTTTTCCGCCTTCAGCAGAAAATTTAAAAAGTTTCATTGATAATAAATCAATTATTTCCGAAAAACCTGCCCCTGTTGTTACAGGATATTGCATTAATACAAATTTATTTCCTATTCGTTCTTTTGCTTGTTCAATAGTTTTTTCAAAATTTGCTTTATCGTGGTCAAGATGATTTATAGCAAAAATTAATGGTTTATTATATTTCAATAAATTTCTATATTGGATTTCGGTACCTACTTCAATACCATTTTGAGCATTTAGTAGCATCAATGCAGAATCGCTGACTTTAAGTGCAGAAATAATACCTCCAACAAAATCGTCGGCACCCGGTGGGTCGATTATATTTATTTTTTTATTCTGAAATTCGGCATATAATACTGATGAGAAAACTGAGTTCCCATTCTCAATTTCAATTTCGTTATAGTCAGAAACGCTGTTTTTTGTTTCAACACTTCCTCTTCTGTCTATTACTCCACCTTCAAAAAGCATTGCTTCGCCAAAAGTTGTTTTTCCAGATCTTGAATTTCCCAATAAAACAATATTCTTTATCTGGTCTGTTTGATAATTTTTCATTTTATTTAGTAGTTAATTATATAATTATTTTAATACCTAAGATTGCAAATTTATAAAATTTTATCATCTGTCAAGAATTATTTTAATTCAAAATAGAATAGGGTTTTAAAACATATATACCAATTACAGTTAGGTTTCCGAAAAATTCAAAATACAAATCATAAAATTCAAATAAATTTCAATGTTCAAAATACAAATAATCAAACGGTTTCGGACATTGAATATTGAGTTACTGAGATTTATTTGCGGTGCATTGAGCTTCGCCGAAATGTTATTTGTTTTTGGGTTTGTGATTTGATTAGGTATAATTGCAATTTGTAAATATGTTCATAGATTTCAAAAAAATACGATTTTTATAAATGAGTCCTCTCCGAAAAGAAATTAGTGTACATCCATAAAGTCATAATAGAACACGGATAACACGGATATTCACAGATAAAAAACAGTGTAAATCAGTCGTATCTGTGTCATCAGTGTTCTATTGATTTTGTTATTTTAGACATTACGGATTGACACTAATTAATTAAAATTTACCAACTTTAATTCCAATAACAAGAATATCATCAACTTGCTCAAGGTCGCCCTTCCAATTATTTAAGTTTTCTTCGATAAATGCTTTTTGCTTTTTCATTGGTAATGAATGAACTGTTAGAAGTAGTTGGCGAAATCTGGAATATTTGAATTTTTTTCCAAATGGTCCACCAAATTGGTCGGGGAAGCCATCAGAAAAAATGTATAAATTGTCGTTTTCTTTTAATGGAACATGGTGACTTTCAAATCTATCAACTACTGTTCCCTCGGAAGCCATCCCAACCGAAAAACGATTACCTCTGATAGCAATTATTTTATTATCTCGTATAATTATTACCGGATTCATTGCACCCGCAAATTCCAATGTCCACGAACTTTTTTCGATAACGCACAATGCTATGTCCATTCCATCTTTTACTGCTGATTGTGTTGTATTTCGACTAAATGTTTCGGCTACTCCTTCATTCAAAAGATTTAAAATTTGAGCTGGGTCTTCAATTCCTTGCTCTTTTGTAATATTTCTAAGTAAATCGAAACCAATAATACTCATAAAAGCACCCGGAACGCCATGCCCTGTGCAGTCTGCTGCTGCAACAAATATTTTATTGTTTTTTTCGGCAATCCAATAAAAATCACCACTTACAATATCTTTTGGATAATAAAATATAAACGATTCGGGAAACAATTTTTTAAATAAATATTCCGATGGCATCATTGCTTCCTGAATTCTTTTTGCATAATTTATACTATCGAAAATGCTTTTATTTTTAATTGTTAATTCTTCTTTTTGTTTGGCTATTTCGAGAGCTGCCATTTGCTTTTCTCGGAGTATAACATTTGCTTCTTTTAGCTTTTTTGTTCTAAGTTCGATATATAAATATACAGAAAGTATTATTATGAAGATATATAATCCATAAGACCATTTACTTTTCCAATAAGGTGGTGTAATAATAATTTTTATAGATATTGGTTCGTCGTTCCATACTAAGTCGTTGTTTGAACCTTTTACTTTAAAAACATATTCACCGGCATTTAGGTTTGAAAAAGTTTTTTGGTGCTGATTGCCAATGTCAATCCATGATTCATCTAAATTGTCCATCATGTATGAATAATTGTTTTTTTCGGGCTTAGTGAATTCAAGTGCTGCAAAATGAATTGTAAACATATAATCCTTATAAGTCAGCTCAATTTCTTTTTTTCCATCAAGAAATATTTTATGTTTCCCGTCTTCATTTATTATTTCAATTTCAATTAAAGCTAGTTTAGGAATATTGTCGTTATAATGAATTAAGTCTGGAAAAAATGAATTAAATCCATTGATTCCACCAAAAAACAATTCTCCTTTTTTGCTTTTAAAACTTGCACCTTTATTAAATTCAAGGCTTTGTAAACCATCGTCAGTATCGTAAGAAGTTATTGCATTTATTTTTTTATCAAGTTTAGCTAATCCACGACCTGTACTAAACCAAAGGTTTCCATTATTATCTTCTTCAATTTCGTAAATAGTTCCATTTGGCAATCCATTTTTTTCTGTATAATATGTAAATTTATTTGTATTCTTATCGTACTTATTTATACCACTTCCGGCTGTACCAACCCACATAAATCCTTCGCTGTCTTCGAAAACCGAATATAAAGAATTGTGACTTAGTGAATTTTTTGTATTTAGTGAGCTTTTGAATTGTCTAAATTTTGTTGTTTTAGGGTTATAACAATTAAGTCCGGCACCGGTTGCAATCCAAATTAACCCTTCATGGTCTTCAATTATAGAAGTAGCCCTATCGTTACATAAACATGTCGAATCGTTAGGTGTATATCTATATATATGAACATCTTGTGTTTTTGTATTAATCATAAATAGCCCTCTTTCGGTGCCAATCCAAATATTTTTTTTAGAATCTTCTAATAAACAATAAATTCTTTTTTGATTTAAATTTAAATATTTAACACAATTAGGGATATATTCTTGTAATTGAATTAATTTTTGTTTATCGTTTAAGTAAATATTAATTCCGTTTCTTGTTCCTAACCAAATATTATTTTTATAATCTTTAATTATGGAATGTACATAATTATCTAATAATGATGATGGTTTTGAGGTGGTAGAATATTTTACAACAGAATTTGTTTTTCTATTAATAATATTAATTCCGTAGCCATAAGTTCCAATCCATAAAATCGAATCGTTCTCCAAAAAAATAGAAGCAATTACGTTACTTGAAAGTTGTAAAGAATTTTCGTCGTTTGAACTACGATATAAATTAAATTTTTTCTTTTTTAAATCAGCCTTATTAATTCCACCTCCATTTGTTCCAACCCAAATAATTTGTGATGAACCAGTTAGTAATGAAATAATTTCATCGTTATTTATTCCATTTGGGCTTGAAGCCTGAGTTTTATAATTTGCAATTTTTCTTGTTTGAAGATTCATAATACTTAATCCATGGTCTGTTCCAACCCATAGATTTCCATCAAAATCTTCCATCAATGAGCTGATACTATTACTTAGAATCGAATTTGAAGTTCCTGGTACATGGTAAGTTCTTTCAAATTTTTTGCTTTTTCTTATAAATTTATTTAGCCCATTTGTTGTACCAATCCATAAATTTCCATTTTGGTCTTCGCAAATTGATGTAACAATATTATTGCTTAAACTTGTAGTATCGGCAGAATCAAATTTATATCTGACAAACTGTTCCAGTTGTTTATCGAAGTAATTTAAACCATCAACCGAACCTGTCCATAATACACCATATTTATCTTCAAAAATTGGAATACGAATAGTTCCAACATTATTGAAATAATCTTTAAAATGTTCAAAATGTCTGAATTTATCTGTTTTAGAGTTTAAAACACTTAACGCATCACTTGTTTTAACCCAAATATTTCCGGCTTTGTCAACAAATACTCCAAATACTTCGTTATCGCCTAATGAAGAAGCATCTTTTGGGTCGTTTAAATAACGTTTTATTTCGCGAGTGTGAGGATTTAACCTGTTAAGCCCATAACGTGTAGCTATCCAAATGTTTTCATTAAAATCTTGGGCAATATCATAAATCCATATATCAGATATTGAATTAGTATCGTTAAGGTCTAATTTATAAATTTCAAAACGACCATTCTGTCCGCAATATTTATTTAATCCTTCTTGAGTACCAATCCAAATAAATCCATCTTTATCTTGTAAAATACAATTTATTGAGTTTTGTGAAAGACCATCGTCAATGGTTAGATGTTCAAAAGACAAGTCGTAATTTTGTGCAGATAAGCCACTTATCTTAATAACGATGAGTATTATAAGAAAAATTTTGATGAAGTGCTTATTTCTCTTTAACATGGGCTAAAAATAGCTAATATTTTAATAATTCATAATAGCTAATTATTAATTTTCATGTTATATAATATCAATAGTTCGGTAAATTTTTATAAAGTGCTATAAATTAACAGATTGCTTCACTGCGTTCACAATAACGTAACGTGCGGACAGTCAGAGTATTCGTTATTGCGAGGAATTAAGCAATCTATTTTTTAATGTAACTCAATAACAAAGTAACCTAATTTTAACAAAAAGTTATAAATTTGCTAAAACATTTAATTAGAAAAAATTAAACGAAATATGCCAACTCAATTAGAAGTTTTGCTAAAAAAAGCTAAAAAACTCGAAAAAGAAAATCCTCAGAATGATGTGATTATACAAATTTATATGGATATTGCCACACAATATTACAACCAACAAAATATAGAAAAAGCTAAAGACGTCCTTGAGAAGGTAATTGAACTAAAAAATGACTGTATAGAAGCTTATAATAACTTAGCAATTCTTTTTGAAAATGATTATTTCAAAGAATATGATAAAGCAAAAGAAAATTACTTAAAAGCGATTGATTTAAAAAAAGACGATGCGGAGACTTATAATAATTTAGCGATTCTTTTAAAAAATGATTATTTCAAAGACTATGATAAAGCAAAAGAATATTACTTAAAAGCGATTGAATTAAAAAAAGACTTTAAAGAGGCTTATTATAATTTAGCAAATCTTTTATCAAATGATTATTTCAAAGACTATGATAAAGCAAAAGAATATTGCGAAAAAGCTATTGAATTAAAAAAAGATGATGCAGAGGCATATTTCAATTTAGCACTACTTTTAACAAATGATTATTTCAAAGAATATGATAAAGCAAAAGAATATTATGAAATAGCAATTGAATTGAATAAAGATTATGCAGATGCTTATAACAATTTAGCACTTCTTTTAACTAATGACTATTTCAAAGAATATGATAAAGCAAAAGAATATTACGAAAAAGCTATTGAATTAAAAAAAGATGATGCAGAGGCATATTACGGCCTTGCATGGCTTTTATCAGAAGATTATTTCAAAGAATATGATAAAGCAAAAGAATATTACGAAAAAGCTATTGAATTAAAAAATGATTATGCAGATGCTTATAATAATTTAGCAAATCTATTATCAGAAGATTATTTCAAAGAATATGATAAAGCAAAAGAATATTACGAAAAAGCAATTGAATTGAATAAAGATGATGCAGATGCTTATAATAATTTAGCTACATTGTATTTTAACAATCTTAATGATTTGAATTTAGCGTCATATA
>MENC01000074.1:0-600 GCA_001768155.1 Bacteroidetes bacterium GWA2_30_7 | reverse complement strand
ACGAGAAGAGTTTTTAAGTCCTAAAGATTACAACTTAAAATTTGATGTTTCTCCTTCGCTTCTGGATATGCGGATTAAGTACGAAAGCAGAAGGTTTATAGTTGCCCATTTCCCTGCTCGTCGTGAGTTAAAATTAGAAGCATTAAAAGAGTTAAAGCCTGTAAAATTTGATTCTGTTAATTCTATTACAGATGAATTACATAAACGTTTATTATCATACCTTTTTCATTTAGATTATCAGCACAAAACAGCATCTTTTGACAAAGATGAAAAACGTGCAAATGAAATTAAATTGTTTTTAGACCGCTTTTTTAATGTATTAAAATCAATAGATGAGCGAATTGAAAATTGGAAATTTAATACGGAATTTGAAAATTATCAGCTTTATTTAAACCCCGCAAAACCTTACGAGAAATTCAATTTTGAACAATTAGCCGATGGTTTTTCATCTATTTTCTTTCTTATTTCTGATATAATGTTGCGAATGGTAAACAAAACCACAACTGTTTTCGATTTGCCTGGAATAGTGCTAATTGACGAACCCGAAGCACATCTTCATATCGAAATGCAGAAAAAAGTAATGCCGGCACTTATTCAGTT
>MENC01000073.1:4731-12812 GCA_001768155.1 Bacteroidetes bacterium GWA2_30_7 | reverse complement strand
TAAATCTCGGACCTGATATTTATATTACTTATGGTTTCTGCCCTGATACTATTCATGCAGGAAATGACTTTTCTGATTTTCAGTGGTATATTAATGGCGATATGCAAACTGATGATACTCTTGAATATATAATTGCAAGTCAAAATGGAAATTATAAGGTTATTGCTTCTGATATATTTGGGTTTCAGACTTCGGATTCTTTAAATTTCAATTATGTTAAACCACAAAATATTACCGACCACACAATCTGTCTCAACGACTCTGTAACTATCAATACTCAACTTACAGGGAGCTATGATTTTTATTGGAACAACATTCCAGGAAGTTCAACATTTACAATTAAAACTGCTGGTGATTATTTCCTTGAAATAGTAGATACAAACAGTTGTTCATTTAAGTCTGATATATTTACTATTTCAATGGACTATTTCGAACTCAATGCCTCAATTGGTCCTGCTGATACAAATTTATGTTCAGGGAACTCATTATCACTTGTTTCCGATGCTCAAAATGCTGATAGTTATTTATGGTCAACCGGAGCTACTACTCAAAATATTGAAGTTGATACTAGTGGCGAATATTCTTTATCTGTTATTAATTCAAATAATTGTAAAGCTATTGACACAATAAATGTTACAATTCAAGGAGTTGCTCCTACTTCAAATTTCAACTTCGGAAATACTTGTAAGAATAATGCTGTATTGTTCACTGACACATCATTTAGTAACGATAACAGTAATATAATTTCATGGAATTGGTCTTTTGGAGATAGCAATAATTCATCCTTGCAAAATCCACAACATATTTTTAATAATGATGCTTTATTTAATGTTCAGCTAACAGTAACAACCGATAGTGGATGTACTAATTATAAAGTTGTTGAAATTGCTGTTCACGATTTGCCAATTGTTGATTTTTCTCCAGCTAATGGTTGTTCAAATAACGATATTAAATTTATAAATCAAAGCTTTGTTTCTGATGGAATAATTTCATCTAATTTATGGAAATTTCCAGATAGTTTAATTTCTCAACCTAACGCTGTTTATTCATTTTCAGATGAAGGCTTTTTCAATATTTTGTTGATTTCAACTTCTGAATATGGTTGTAAAGATTCTATTACAAAAAATGTAGAAATTAGAAAATCTCCCGAAACTGCTTTCGATTACAGTCCGGCTTGTGTGGGCAAATCAATATTCTTTACAAATAAAACTGTTACAGAAAATTGGTGGCCAATTATTTCAAGAAATTGGTTTATAAGCAGCGATGGATATTCTTCATCGAATAAAAACATTGTTCATACATTCAATAATACCGGATTTTATAAAGTAAGTTTAACCGAAAAATCGCTTAATGGTTGTTCTCAAACCTTTTCTGATTCAATTTATGTTAATAGTAATCCTGTTGCGAACTTCATAAGCTCTGATTTTTGTGTAAATAATTATAATCAAATATTTGATAGTAGCTCAATTTCAAGTGGTTCAATTATTTCATGGATGTGGCAAATTGATAGTATAGGAACAATAAATATTGAAAATCCAAATTTATATTTTACTTCTATAGGAGAATACTATGCAACATTAACTGTGCTTTCAGATTCAAGTTGCAGTGATACAATTACTAAACTAATAACTATTAACAACAAGCCACAAACTAATTTCAATTTCGACCCTGTTTTTGGTGCTGTTCCGTTAACAATTACAACAGAAAATCTTACTTCAGGAGCTGTTAATTATAATTGGGATTTTGGCGATGGTAATACAAGCATTCTATTTGAACCAAATAATGTTTATACCGATAGTGGTAGTTATACTATTACGTTAATTACTGAAAATGAATTTAATTGCCAAGATTCAACTGCAAAAACAGTAAAAGTTGTTTTCCCAAAATATGATATTGCTATAATAGATGTTATTTCTAAAATTGAAAATAATTATTTACAGGTTACTGCAACTTTAGTAAATTTTGGTTCAATGCCTATCGAACAATTGAATTTGTACATTAAACTAAGCGATGGAACATTACTAAAAGAATATTGGAATGGTGAATTATATCCAGGCTCCATAATTAATTACAAATTCATTTCAGAATATAAGCTATCTGATTACAATACAAATAAATATGTTTGTTGTATTGCCGAACTTACAAATAATTTAATTGATGATGTTCCTTCAAATAACGAATATTGTATAGCGTCAGATTACGAATTTTCAATAATACAATTATATCCCAATCCTGCTGAAAATAAGTTAAATATCGAACTTATGATGCCAACTGAAGGAAATATTAATATCACAATAGTTAATTCTGAAGGACGTTTAATGATTCAAAACAAAGAGCTTATTGCAACAAAGGGGTTAAATAGATTTGTTGTAGAAGTAGCAAATTTTTCATCAGCTTCTTATATATGTGTTATTGAATTTGATAAAAACAAAAAGTATAAATCGTTCTTTAAGAAGTAGAAAATATTGTTATACATTTTGAAATTATGAGTCCACTCCGAAAAGTCAAGAAAAGAAAAATAGCCACAAAATCACCAAATCACTAAAACCCACAAAAATAAGATTGTCAGACAAATGCTTTTAGCGAAAATTTTGTGTTTTAGTGGTTTGGCGATGCACTGAGCATGTCGAAGTGTGGCAAAATAAGACTTTTCGGAGTGGACTCAATTATTAATTACCAAAAATTTCTAGTGTGTCCCAACGCTGAAAACGTGAAAAAGCCCTACAAACATTTGCAAGGCTTTTAATTGTTCAATAAATCAATGGTTTAACCCATTAGTTAATGTTCGTATCTCTCTCTGAATTTTTTAGCTTCTTCTTTACGCTTATTTATTTCGTTAGAGTCGAGTTTTCCTAAATACCATTTGTGCATTTCGCTATTTAAAATTTCGTTTAAAGAATCTTCAACTTTTTTAGCCGATTCAGCCCTTCCGTCTTTTTTAGCCTTTTCAATAATTTCTTTAATCTGTGGAACTATTTCCATATAAAATCTTTCAGCTAAATCGAAATTTCCATGCCATTGTGTATAGTCTGGTGCCATCATAGATGCTCCCATACGAGCTCTTCTCCCTTCATGATGCCATAAATAATAATATGACCATTCGAGTTCTTCATCAAAATCAATAGCAGTAAGTAATCCTTCAGTTTTTATTAAATTGTAAATTTTTGTAGCAGGTGTTCCATATTTATCGTTATACATTGTAACTTGATTATCGTATTGTGAATAAAAATCAGCTACAAAATTTGATGTATGGCATTGTGAACAAACATTTTGCATATTTTTTCTTCTTGTTTCCCATGATAAGAAGTTTTCTGGAAGAGGCTTTTTAAGTTTTTCGTATTTGCTTTTTAATGAAGCATCAACTTTTTGCGACACCGGAGGGCGAAGTGTCCAACTAATTCTATCACCAACATCGTGAGTTATTGGCATATCTGGAGTTGCACTAATATGACAAGTTGCACAAGTTGGAGCTGCATTATAGTCAACACCAACTACCCATTTGTCTGATGTTAAGTTCATTTTGTCTTTATGAGCAAAGAAATTAATTCCATGTTTCGATTCGTTATAAATTTCTTGTTGTGGATGGTCTGGTCCTAAATGGCATTTTCCACAATTTTCTGGTTGACGTGCTTGCTCTACAGAAAAACTATGACGATTATGGCAAGCAGCACATGAGCCTTTTGAACCATCTAAATTTACCCTTCCGATACCGGTATTGGGCCATGTTTTTGAATCAAATAATGGAATTCCATTTTCATTTTTCTTGACTTTTCCTGTTTCATCTTTTAGTAATGCTACACTAGAACCATGACATTGCCAACATCCGCTTGCTGCAGCAGGATTTGAACCAAGATTATAACCCGCATGACCTTCAACTACTTCGGCTAAAACATTATCAAGCGAACCTAAAATCATTCCGGCATCAGCATGATGGCTTTTTCCAAATTCTGTTGCTTCTTTTTCGTGACAATTTGAGCAATCTTTTGGAGTTACAATTGTTGCAATTGTTTTACCATGATGTTCAAATGCATCAGCATCAGCTTTATCGGCTGTATGACAATCAAGACATGAAATGCCTTGTTTGGCATGTGTACTTCCACTCCATTGTTCGACAATAGATTTACCGTTTCCAGTCTTTCCATGACATTGAATACATTGTGCATTGTCGTCATTTGATGGAAGTTGAGTAGCTACTTTTGAAATAGTTCGTTCATTTTCAGATGTAAATGCAAAAATGAAAAAAGTAATTAAAGAAAATCCGACTATCCAGATTAATCCTTGTTTTTTTGTTTTTAAAGTCATAATAAAATAATTTTAGAGATTAATAATTAATAAATTTTTAAAGTAATTGCGTAAATTAAATACTTAATTACCGAATCAAAAATATATTACTAAATCAATTTTTGCAAGAAAAATCAACATGTTATTAAACAGACGTGCTGGAATACACGCAGTTACTGCATTTGTGATTTTTTTTCAAAAAAATCAATGCGTTAATTAGGTATTTAAATACTTTTATTTATCTTTGACTGTTTTTTTTAAATTCTTTTTTTAAATATTTAAAAAAATTATTTACTATATTGCGTATAAAAATTATTATAAAAATGAATTTTCTCTATATGATTTTAAAATTAAAGAAAATCCTTCCTAATATTAAGTTTATATCATTTTTATTTATTTTTATTTTTGCCATAACTACATTAATAAATGCAAATCTTAATAAAAATCTAACTTCAAAAACAGACTCATTAAAAACCGACACAGTAAAAAAAGACACATTATCAAAAAAAACCGTCAATCTAAGGTCGCCTCAAGAAATGTTTCTTTCCTGTGCAAGATGTCATAGCATTGGAAAAGGAAAACTTGTTGGTCCCGATTTATTTGATGTAATATCAAGACACGATTCGGCTTGGTTTGCAAATTTTATACGCTCATCCGATTCAATGGTTAAAGCCGGCGACACGTCGGCTTTAAGACTTTATCTTGCTTACGAAAAACTTCCGATGCCAAACCACGATTTTAGTCCAGAAGAAATTCAGGTTTTATTGAATTATATTGAATTAGAAGGAAAAAAACTGAAAGCAAATCCCAATTTTTTAGACAACACCGTCAATTATGCTCCACGCTCAAATTCATGGCTTTTTATTTTAAGTATTCTATTGATTTTATTGCCACTTTTTGATTTAATATTTTCGAACTTTTTAAAATATAAAATCATTAATGTATTATTAATATTAGTCGGATTGGCAATTTGCGGAAAAGTCCTGGGCGAAGAAGCAAAATATCTTGGACGCAGTTTGGGTTACGAACCCGACCAGCCGATAAAATTTTCGCACAGGGTTCATGCAGGTGAAAATAAAATCAATTGCATTTATTGCCACACAGGAGCAATCGATAGCAGATATGCCTCAATTCCAGCAACAACATTATGTCTTAATTGTCATAATGTAATTCGTTATGGAACAAACACCGGCGAAGGAGAAATTGATAAAATACATCAAGCAGTAGATTCCGGAAAATCAATTCAATGGGTAAAAGTTTATAATCTGCCCGACCATGTGTTTTTTAGTCACGCACAACATGTAAAAGATGGGAAAATTAATTGCGATAAATGTCATGGCGACGTTGCCAATATGGGAAGAATTCAGCAAGTTACCGACCTTAGTATGGGCTGGTGTATGAATTGCCATAAAGAAACAGAAGTACAGTTTGATAATAAATATTATACAAATTATAAATTGCAGGAAGATTTAAAATCCGGCAAAATTTCAAAAGTAACAGTTGAAGATATTGGAGGAAATAATTGCCAGAAATGTCACTATTGAAGAAGATGTTAGAAGATAGAAATTAGAAAAGATATAAATAGATATTAATTGAAATTAATTGATATTATTTTGTGGGATTTTGTGTTTTTGAGCTTTAGTGGCAAAAAAGAAGATAAAAATAAGAATAGATAGAAATAGAAATAAATTGATATTATAAAAAATAGATTTAACTATGTGAAATCTATGTATCTATGTGTCTATGTGGTAAAAGAATTAGAAAATAGAAAAAGAAATGTAAAATGTAGAATTTTAAATGTAAAATAAAACTTAGTGCCTTCGTGGCTTTGTGGCAAAAAAGAAGTTTATAGCATGAAAAAATATTGGAAAAGCATAGAAGAATTAGAAAAGATTTCAAAAACAGAAGAACCTGAACCCGAATTTTCGGTGCAAGGAATATCTGAAGATGAAATAAAAGGCAGGTCCACTACCTCAAGGCGGGATTTTCTTAAAACGCTGGGCTTTAGCGTTGGATTTGTTGCATTTGCTTCAAGCTGCGAAACACCAATTAATAAAGCTATTCCATTTCTTATAAAACCCGAAGAAATTATTCCAGGCGTTGCAAATTATTATGCTTCAACTTTTTTTGATGGACACGATTATGGAAGTATTTTGGTAAAAACTCGTGAAGGTCGTCCAATAAAAATCGAAGGAAACGAAAATTCCAATATATCTTTTGGCGGAACAAATGCACGTATTCAGGCATCTGTACTTAGCTTGTACGATAATGCAAGGTTAAAAACCCCTATAAAAAGTAATTCACCTGCATCATGGAAAGAAATTGATGCTGAAATTATATCGAAACTTGCAGATATTACTAAAAAGAAAGAAAAAATTGTAATTCTAACATCATCTGTTATAAGTCCTTCGACTAAACAAATATTTAAAGATTTCATTAATAAATATCCAACAACTGAAGTTATTACTTATGATGCAATTTCAGCATCAGGAATACTTGAAGCTAACAAAATTACATTTGGAAAAGAAAATATTCCCTCTTATAATTTCAATAAAGCAGGGCTGATTGTAAGTTTTGCTGCTGACTTTCTGGGAACATGGATTTCTCCAATCGAATTTACAAGACAGTACGCTTCAAAAAGAAAAGTTAATAAGTCAAACCCTGTAATTTCAAAACATGTTCAGTTTGAATCAACGCTTTCGCTTACAGGAAGTAATGCCGATTACAGAATTCCAATAAATCCATCACAGGAAGGAATTATTTTGTTGAATTTATATAATAAAATTGCAGGAAAAGCAGGAAAAGCCACAATTAGTGTTGCAGAATCAACTGTAAATATTGATAGTCTTGCTGATGAACTTTGGGAAAACAAAGGAAAATCACTCGTGGTTTCTGGTTCAAACGATGTTAATATCCAAATAGTTGTAAACAAAATCAACGAAGAACTTGAAAACTACGGAACAACCATTGACCTTCAAAATCCTGTTTATTTTAAACAAGGAATTGACAGCCAGATGAGCAATTTGGTCGAGAGCATGGAAAAAGGCGAAATCAAGGCAATATTTCTTTATAATGTAAATCCTGCTTACGATTATCCAAGTGCCGAAAAATTTACCGAAGCATTGGCTAAAACTTCATTATCGGTTTCATTCGCGGAAACTTTAGACGAAACTGCAAAAATTTCGGGTTATGTATGTCCCGATTGTCATTATCTGGAATCGTGGAATGATGCCGAACCAAAACGAAACAGCTTTAGCTTATGCCAACCTGTTATAAATAAATTGTTTGATACACGTCAGGCTCAGGAAAGTTTGCTTCTCTGGAGTTATACTCCCAGTACTGTTAAACCAGCTAAAGAAGTCGAAAATAAAGACGAAAACATTTATTATAAATATATTCAGGATTATTGGGATACGAATTTGTGCTCAAGGCAATCGGAGTATTTTACTTCATCAGCGTTCTGGACAAACAGTTTGCAAAATGGAGTATTTGAAATAAACGAGACAGAAAATCTGACAAAATCGGTTTCGATTTTATCTGCACAGGATTTTAATTCTTATGCTTCTTCAATCATAAAAAAACCTGCAAATGGTTTTGAGTTTACATTGTACGAAAATATTGGAATTGGAACAGGCAAACATGCAAATAATCCATGGTTACAGGAACTTCCAGACCCAGTTTCAAAAGTTTGCTGGGATAATTATGTTGCAATTTCAAGTGTTTTTGCAAAAAAATATGATTTAAAACTTGGAGATATTGTAATTGTAAACGATATGTTTGAACTTCCGGTTTTAATTCAA
>MENC01000073.1:0-4708 GCA_001768155.1 Bacteroidetes bacterium GWA2_30_7 | reverse complement strand
AACGAGAATGTATAGTGGAAGTAATATCAAAATAATTCCGACTGGTGAAAATTATATTTTTGCTCTTACGCAAACTCATCACACAATGGAAGGCAGAGAGCATGTGCGACATACAAATATCGAAGATTATAAAAACAATCCATCAGCAGGAAACGAAAAACATATTGAAGACAATAAAAATAAAAATACTTTATACAAAAACCGGGAATTTAATGGACATCATTGGGGACTTGCTATTGATTTGAGTCTTTGTACCGGTTGCAGTGCTTGTGTAATTGCTTGTCAGGCTGAAAATAATGTTCCGGTTATTGGACGAGATGAGGTACGAAATAAACGAATAATGCACTGGATACGAATTGACAGATATTATGCCGAACAGGCAGAAAATCCCGAAGTGTTTTTTCAACCTGTGATGTGTCAGCATTGCAATTCAGCTCCGTGCGAAAATGTATGTCCTGTGGAAGCTACTCAAAACAGCAAAGAGGGATTGAACGAAATGGCTTACAATCGTTGCATTGGTACGCGTTATTGCATGAACAACTGTCCGTACAGAGTTCGCAGATTCAACTGGTTTGAGTTTAACAACAATAAAAAATTCGATTACAATATGACCAGCGAGCTTGGTAAAATGGTTCTTAATCCCGATGTTGTTGTAAGAACTCGAGGTGTGGTCGAAAAATGTTCGTTTTGTGTGCAGCGAATTCAGGAAATGAAACTTCTTGCTAAAAAAGAAAATAGAGAACTATCAGATGGTGAAATTAAACCCGCATGTTTACAGTCTTGTCCGGCAGCAGCAATGATTTTTGGCGACCGAAATATGCCCGATAGTGCTATTTCAAAAGCTTTTGCAGATGAAAGGAATTATTTTTTGCTTGAAGAAGTGAATACAAGTCCATCAGTTGGATATTTAACAAAGATAAAAGGGATTTAAAAGTTTTAACTTAACATAAAACAAATAATATTAAACACAAAACATAAAACAACTTAACGAAAAAGAATAATGAACAACAAACAAAGAGATTGCTTTACTGAAACAAGTTCAGCACAGGCAGTGCCTCGCAATGACGTAACAACAAACAACAAACAACAAACAGTTTTCAGATGTATAAAACAAAAATAAGAGGGGTTCTGGTCGAGGGTAATAAATCTTACAAAGATATTACCAGAGATATTGTTGCACCGATTGAGCAAGGTGCACCAATGTGGTGGTATCCTGCTATGGCAATCAGCCTTCTTGCTTTAATTTATGGAATTTGGGCTGGATATGTTACAATTACTGAAGGAATTGGAACCTGGGGATTGAATAATTCAATGGGCTGGGGCTGGGATATTATCAATTTTGTTTGGTGGATTGGAATTGGACATGCGGGAACTGCTTTTTCTATTTTCTTACTTATTTTGCGACAAAAATGGAGAACCTCTATTAACAGAGCTGCCGAAGCAATGACTGTTGCAGCGGTATTATGTGCAGGAATTTTTCCAATGATTCACATGGGGCGAATCTGGATGGCTTTTTATATTATGCCTTATCCAACTTCAAGATTGCTTTGGGTAAATTTTAATTCTCCTTTGTTTTGGGATGTGGTTGCAATCAGCACATATCTTATGGCATCTGCAACATTCTGGTATGTGGGGATGATACCGGACTTTGCTACAATTCGCGATAAAACCGTTTCAAAACTTAAAAAAACAATTTATGGAATTTTATCATTTGGATGGGTTGGTTCTGCCAGAGGTTGGTTGCGTTACGAAGCACTCGCTATGATACTTGGAGGATTAACTGCACCACTTGTAATTTCGGTTCATTCTATAGTATCTATGGATTTTGCAACATCAGTAATGCCGGGTTGGCACACAACTATTTTCCCACCTTACTTTGTCGTTGGAGCAATATTTTCGGGATTTGGAATGGTTTTGACGTTGATGATTATAATTCGAAAATTTTATAATTATCAGAGCTACGTAACTGATGGACATATTAATGCAATTGCAAGAATTTTGGTTTTCATCAGTCTTATTATGGGAACAGCTTACACTACAGAGATATTTATTGCATGGTATTCGGGCAACGAATATGAATTTTTTACCTTCTTCAAAAACAGAATTACAGGCGATTATATGGTTGGATTTTATGGTATGGTAATTTGTAATGCTATTATTCCTCAGTTGTTTTGGTTCAGTAAAATCAGAAAAAATATTGCATTGGTGTTTATCATTTCATTATTTATAAATCTCGGAATGTGGTTCGAAAGATATGTGATTATTGTAACATCGCTTTCAAAAGATTTTTTACCAGCAAACTGGTCAGAATACACGCCAACAGTTGTTGAGATAGGAATTTATGTTGGAACTTTGGGATTGTTTTCGATGAGCGTTTTGTTATTCTTCAAATATATTCCGATGATTGCGATAAGTGAGGTGAAGGGGATTTTGAAGACAACGAGTGAAGAGAGAAGTTAGAAGAGAGAAGCTAGAAGTTAGAAAAAGAAATGTAAAATGTAGAATTTTAAATGTAAAAGGAGAAGAAAGATTTATTTAACTATGTGAAATCTATGTTTCTATGTTTCTATGTGGTAAATTTTGAAATAGAAGAAGAGTGAAAGAACATAAGCACATGCAAACTTAAACACCTGAACACGAAATAGAATATTAATGAGCAAAGAAATAAAATATAATAACAATATTTTCGGGGTATTCAACAACGAGGAAGTTTTGATTACTGCTATAAAAAGCATAAAAAATAGTGGTGTTAAAATTAAAAACGTATTTACTCCATATCCAATTCATGAAGTATTTCACGAACTTGGCTTAAAAACGAGATTTCCATATTTTGCTTTTGTTTTTGGTGTGCTTGGAACAGTGTTAACATTTGGATTTTTGTTCTGGACTTCGGTTATTGATTTTCCGATTACAATTGGCGGAAAACCAAATCTTTCGATGTCATTTGTTATAATAATGTTTGTAATGACTATAAATATTGGAATTGTATTATCGCTTGGAGCATTTTTTACAATTCAGAAATTGTTTCCGGGGAAAAATCCTGTAATTGTTCATCCTGATATTACTGATGATAAATACGTTATAGTGATAGAAAAGAAAAACGAAATGACTAAAGAAGAAGTTGCAGGAATTAACGATTTACTCCGAAAAAACGGTGCAATAGAAACGGGAATGAAGAAGAATGTGGAAAGTATTTGAAGAAATTGTTAAATTGTTAGATTGCTAAATTGTTAAATTGTTTAAGTCCTGTAGGGACGAAATAATGGTAGAAAACAAACAAACACAACATTTTAAAAGTGCCGTAGGTACGAAATATTAATAATAGAAGTCGGAAGATTGAAATTTGAAAAAGATATAAATAGATATTTATTGAAATAATTTGAAAATAAATTTTAAACTATGTGAAATCTATGTGTCTATGTGGTAAAAAAAGAAGATAGAAATTAGAAAAAAATTAAATGAAAGCGTTAATGCAAATACCAATATTGAATATTATTAAGACTATAACTTGTAGAAAATACTCAAGTTTTGGGCTTTTAGCTTTGAGTTTTTTCCTTTCCTCTTTCTTTATGACTTCCTGCACGAGAGAACGAAACAGCCCCGGTTATTATTATTTTAACGATATGACACCATCTATACCGTATGATTATTATTCTGAAAATCCGAATTTTAAAACTGGCGAAACGGCACAAATGACAGTAAAAGGAAGCATTCCAAAAGGTTTTGTTCCTTATTCATATCCCAAAACAGCCGATGGTCAGAAATTAGCAGGTTTAGAATTAATTTGTCTGATAAAAGATACTCCCGAAAATATTGATACAGGCAGAGTTCGGTTCAATACTTATTGTGCAATGTGCCACGGTGAAAAAGGTGATGGAAAAGGAAATTTAGTTACAACTAAAAAATTTAATAAAGATGTTACCTCATTAGTTGGCGATTTTGTTCAGAAAAAGCCCGATGGTGAACTCTTTCATGTAATTACACTTGGTTCTGTATCAGGATTTATGGGTTCGCACAGTGCACAATTAAATCCCGACGACAGATGGAGGATTGTTAGATATATTAAGACGAAATTGAAGTTAAATTGATAAATTGTTAAATTGTTAAATTGTTATTTTGTTCGATGTGTTTCCTTCTATGTTTCTATGATTCTATGTGGTACAAAGGTTAAATTGTAAATAAAATGGACAAATTTATATTTTCCTCACGATTAAAAATTCTCTCATTAACGCTTGTTGTTATTGGGATAGTTTCTTTCGTCTTTGGTTTTGTTTATGACCCTGTTAGAACCTGGGGAAATTTTCTTATAAATAATTATTATTTTATTTCGCTTACCATTGGTGCTACTTTTTTTATGGCAATTCAATATATCACGCAATCTGGCTGGTCGTCAATGTTTAAGCGGATTCCAGAAGCTATATCGGGATATTTTCCTTATGCAGGAATTTTAATGTTGATTTTGGTATTATTAGGCTCACATTCAATCTATCACTGGACTCACGAAGATGCAGTTAATAACGATATGCTTTTGCAACATAAAGCTCCATATTTAAACATTACATTTTTTGCAATCAGATTTGTAATATTTATTGGAGCGTGGATTATATTAACAAAAATATTACGAAAATATTCATTAAACGAAGATAAAGAAGGCGGACTTGCATATTTTCATAAAAGCGAATTTTTATCGAAGGTTTATATTTTTACA
>MENC01000072.1 GCA_001768155.1 Bacteroidetes bacterium GWA2_30_7 | reverse complement strand
AGGAGCATATCTATTAGAATTAATTAGAACCAAAATTGGAAAATTTGACTTGAATAATGCTACATCAATTAATGATTTTGAAAAAAATTTAACATTAATTGAACAATTTAATAAATAACAACTTAACTTTGCAAGTTCTAATTTTGGAATTTAAGAATTTAGAAATTTAGAATTTAGCATATTAACAACAATTTAGCAATTTGTCCATGAACTTCAAACTTCAAACTTCAAACTTCAAACAGATTGCTTCGTACCTCGCAATGACGAAAACTTCAAACAAACTTTATAACTAAAATATATACAAATGAAATTATCACAATTTAAGTACAAATTACCTGACGAATTAATTGCATTACATCCTTCAGAAAATAGAGATGAATCACGTCTGTTAGTTTTTGAAAAAAAAACAGGAAAAATTGAACATAAAGTTTTTAAAGATGTTCTTAGTTACTTTGGTGATAAAGATGTAATGATTTTTAATAATACAAAAGTATTTCCTGCAAGATTGTATGGAAATAAAGAAAAAACCGGTGCAAAAATCGAAGTTTTTTTATTAAGAGAACTTAATAAAGACCAACGTTTATGGGATGTTTTAGTTGACCCTGCCCGAAAAATCAGAATTGGTAATAAATTGTATTTTGGCGAAGATGATATGCTTGTTGCCGAAGTAATAGATAATACAACTTCACGAGGACGAACCCTAAGATTCTTATTTGATGGCGATTACGATACTTTTAAAAAGACATTATACGAATTAGGCGAAACACCACTACCAAAATTTATTAAAAGAGATGTTGAACCTGCTGATAGTATTAGGTATCAGACAGTTTATGCAAAACATGAAGGTGCAGTAGCAGCTCCAACAGCCGGTTTACATTTTAGCAGAGAATTATTAAAAAGATTAGAAATAAAAGGCGTAAACTTTGCAAATGTTACCCTTCATGTTGGCTTAGGTAATTTCAGAAGCGTTGATGTTGAAGACCTTACTAAGCATAAAGTTGACTCTGAACAAATTTTAATTTCAGAAGAAGCTGCCAATATAGTTAATGCAGCCAAATGCACAAAAAATAATATATGTGCAGTTGGAACAACAGTAATGCGTACAATTGAAAGTTTTGTTACAACCGATGGATTTTTAAAACCTTACGATGGCTGGACTAATAAATTTATTTTCCCTCCTTACGAATTTAGTGTTGCAAATCGAATGATAACAAATTTTCATCTTCCATTAACAACTTTATTAATGATGGTTTCGGCATTTGCCGGATACGACCAATTAATGGAAGCATATAGAGTTGCAATAAAAGAAAAATATCGCTTTGGTACATACGGAGACGCTATGTTGATACTGTAATTTTTCTTAATAAATCTGTGGTGAAACAGCATTTTATAGCTTATAAATGGGAGTGCGAAAACACTGAAAAATAGAGGGTTGCATGAACTAAATATGTTATATAACATACAATTATAATGTACAATTTTTATTGTTTATATATATATTTGTCCCAGTTATTAAAATTTATTAATCAAAATTTATTTAAAATGAGAAAATTATTATTTGTATTTGTTGCTGTTGCATTTATGTTTGCATCTTGCTCTAAAGAAAGTAAATTAAACAAAAGATTAGATGGCGATTGGAATGTTGTATCAATTGCTGGAGAGGCTTTAACTGCTGCTAATCCTATGACTATTACCTTTAATAAAGACAAAAAAGGTGCCGGCACATTTTCTTACACAGGTTCTTATACCTACAATGATGGAACTAAGGATGTTACAGAGACCTTCACTGGTAATGGAACATATCAACTTGAAAAAGATGAAAAAATTACAATGGTTGAAGATGGTGATTCTGACGTTAGCACAATTGAGTCTTATTCAAAAACTGATATGACCATTAAAGATGCTGATGGTGATTTGACTGTATTAAAGAAAAAGTAATTTAAAAAAGTTTAAAATGAAAGCTGTCAGTAACTGACAGCTTTTTTTTTCTTTGAAAAATCATAAGACTTAATAATTTTGTTCAATTAACGATAATTTAAGAGTTTTTTTTAAGCTATAAAACAGCTTCGGATATGAAAAATGCTGAATTATAAAGGGTTGCATAATTAATTTTGTCAACAGCATTACAATAATTTCCTGTAACTATTCAGTTTACCATACTTATTACGATACCGTTTATCAAAACAACCAAAAAATTCCAGCACAAACAAGGGTTTTAATGTTTTTTTTCACTAATCTTTTCGATAAATATCTTTAAGCCAGTATTTTTCTAATTACACCAACTGCCTTTTCTTTTCTTCAACTTTTTTAATCACTTCTTCCTGAATTGAAGCACTTACTGGAGTATATTTGAAAAATTCCATAGAGTAATTTGCTCTTCCGCTCGAAATATTTCTCAAGTTAGTTGCATAACCAAACATTTCCATAAGAGGCACAAAACCGTTAAGTTTTTGAGAGCCTTTTCTGTGGCGACGCATTGAGTCAATTTTTCCTCTTCGGCGAGTTAAGTTTCCAACTATATCACCAATATATTCGTCAGGAGTATTTATTTCGATTTTCATCATTGGCTCTAGTAGAATTGGAGTTGCTTTATGAAAGCCCTGTTTGAAGCATTTCGAAGCACAAATCTGGAATGCCATATCGGAAGAGTCAACAGCGTGGAAACTTCCATCAAGAAGTACAACTTTAACATCTACAACCGGAAATCCTGCTAAAATACCGGCTTCAAGAGTTTTTTGAATTCCTTTGTCAACAGATGGAATGTATTCGCCAGGGATTCTGCCTCCTTTAATTTTATCAATAAATTCGTATCCATTTCCACTGTTTGGTTCGATACGAATAATAGTATGAGCAAATTGTCCTTTACCGCCCGATTGTTTCACATATTTAAAGTCGCTTTCGGTTTCCACTGTAATTGTTTCTCGATACGAAACTGATGGTTCGCCCACAACAACCTCAACACCAAATTCATGTTTTAGTCGGTCGATAATTATTTCAAGATGCAATTCGCCCATTCCGGCAATAATTGTCTCATTTGTTTCATCATTATATCTAACGATAAAAGATGGGTCTTCGTTCTGAAGTTTATGTAATGCTTCTCCTAATTTTGTTTGATCTTTTTGTTTTGGAGGAGAAACTTTTAGTTCAACAACGGGAGGTGCAACATGTATATTTTCAAGAAATAACGGATGGTCGGGATCACATAATGTATCGCCTGTTTTTGTAACTTTCATACCAACTAAAGCAACAATTTCGCCAGGACCAGCTTCTGCAATTTCTATTCTATCTTTTGCATGAATTCTAAAAATTCGTCCGATTCGCTCAGATTTATTTTTTGTTGTATTAAGCATCGATACTCCACTTTTTAATACACCTGAATATATTCTGATAAATGTTTGTTGCCCAACAAATGGGTCGTTAATAATTTTAAATGCTAAAGCAGAAAATGGGTCTTTTGCAGTAGGATTTCTTTTATGTGATTTTTCAGGGTCATCAATATCAAGTCCAACAACAGCCCCTGCATCAATTGGAGATGGCAAGTAGTCAATAACGGCATCTAACAAAAGTTGAACACCTTTGTTTTTATATGCTGCACCGCAGAAAACGGGTGTTAATAAAAGTTTTAAAGAAGCTTCTCGTGCAGCTGCTTTAAGAGTTTCAACAGAAATTTCTTTTTCTTCGAAAAACATTTCCATTATTTCCTCATTAAAATCAGCAATTTTTTCGATTATTAAAGCTCTGCCTTCATCGGCTTGTTGTTTATAATCTTCTGGAATTGGCATTTCTTCACTTCCTGAATCAACGAATTTATATGCCTTTTTCTCAATTAAATCAATAATTCCATTGAAGTTTTCTTCATGCCCCATTGGTAATTGAAAAGGAACTGCCTTTGCATCTAAATATTTATTCATCATCGAAACAACATCTCCAAAATCAGCACCGGCTCTGTCCATTTTATTGACAAATGCAATTCTTGGAACTTTATATCTATCAGCCTGATTCCAAACTGTTTCCGTTTGAGGCTCAACTCCTCCAACAGCACAAAAAACGGCAATCATTCCATCAATTACTCTTAACGAACGCTCAACTTCTACAGTAAAGTCAACGTGACCAGGAGTGTCAATAATGTTAATCTGAGAATCCTTCCATGTACATGAAATTGCAGCAGAAGCAATAGTTATACCTCTTTCTTGTTCTTGTTTCATAAAGTCCATAGTTGCTTGTCCATCATGAACTTCGCCCGGCTTACGGGTAACTCCGGTATAAAATAAAACTCTCTCTGTTAATGTTGTTTTTCCTGCATCAATGTGTGCTGCAATACCAATGTTTCTTAACTTCCTTAAAGGCATAACAATAATTCTTAATTATATAATATTAATTCTAAAATGTGGTTGGGATACTACTCAATCTTGTGTTTAAATCTCCAGACCTTTTAGTCTTCTTTTTTTGTAAAAAAGTCTGCAAAGATAGTGATTTTAATTTATTTAAGAATTTATTTTTGAATTTTTTTAAAAAAATACAATGAAAACGATTTTATTGAAATACTTTATTATTTTTAATATAGTATAAATCACTACATTTGCTAAATATTCGAAACAATGAAATTTACTTCAGACAAGCAAATCAATCTTTTTGATTTTATAATGTACAAACTTAATCTTGGCTCAAAAACTAAGGGAAAAAAGATAATTAAATACAGTAACATTCTTGTAAATGGCAAAGCTGTTAACGACCAAAAATATATTCTCGAAAAAGGTGATGAAATAATTCTGGAAAGAGAAAAAACAAATATTCGAAAAATTGATTCAAAATCTCCTATTTTATACGAAGACGATTATTTAATTATAGCAAATAAACCAGCGGGTATTCTAACTTATGGAATTGGAGAAGATAAGTACAAATCTTTTTACGGAATAATTTCGACCTATATTAATCAGAATGTAAAAAGGATGATTCAACTTTATGTGGTTCATCGGCTTGATAGAGAAGTTTCAGGACTTTTGATTTTTGCAAAAAGCGAAAGCACTCAGTATCAACTAAAAGAAAACTGGAAAAATGTAGAAAAACTTTATTATGCTTTAGTTGAAAAAAGACCCGAAAAAGATTTCGGAACAATTGAAAGTTGGCTTCGAGACCATAATGATAAGCTTACTGTAATTTCGGGAATAGAAACTCCCGATTCTAAATTTGCAATTACTCACTATAAAGTGCTAAAACAAATTGGCGATTATTTTTTACTTGAGGTTAGACTAGAAACAGGTCGAAAAAATCAAATCAGAGTTCACATGGCTGATATTGGATGCCCGATTGTGGGAGATTATCGTTATGGTGCTGATAAAAAATTTAAAAGACAAGTCAGGCTTTGTGCATATTCGCTTAAATTTCCACATCCGAAATCAGGAAAAGAAATTTCTGTTCAGATAAAGCTAACTAAATCTTTTCTAAATCCCGAAAATAATGACGAAAAGTATAAATAGTGCTTATAAGTAAATTCCAAAAAACAAAAAACAAATGTCAAATAAATTTCAATTCTCAAAACCGTTTGGATATTAAGTATTTGCGGTGCATTGAGTGAAGTCGAAATGTAATTTGAGTTTTATTTGATTTTTGAAGCTTGAAATTTGGTATTTTTAAAAACAAACTGTTTTCATAGAGGCATTAATTAGTATATTTCACTAAAAATGAACTTATAAACTCTTCAACTTTTCAACCATTCAAAAAATCTTATATCCCACTCCAAATTCAATAAAATCTGCCCTTGCAAAGTGCGACTTTAAGGCAAAATTCAAAATGAAATTATTGTTCATAAAATATCTGATTCCAATTCGATGATAAAATAAGCCATCGCTTTCAAGCTTAGAAAAATAATATACACCACTTTGAACAATTATTCCTACTTTACTAAAAACCAATTCGTGACTTAAAAATATTCCCCCTCTAAACATTTCAATATTTTTATAATCCATTTTCTTATTTATAAATGTGGTTCTTAACGATTCGTCGTAAAAAATATCTGTTCCAAATCCTATTTTTCTTTGTCTTGAGATTTGTCTTAATAAATTTACAGATAATGAGGCTGTTGGATAATTTCTGATTTCGGGAGGCGGAATTTCTTTAGAACCTCCTGAAATAACAGCATAAAATTCATTTTTTTTAGCAAATTTTTGAAGTTCTACTCTTTTAAATGAAGGTTTATTGCTATTGAGTTTATAATTTAATCCTAAATTGTAAGAAATTACATTAATTCCTTGATTTGGAACTTTAAAAGCCCCATTTGAAAAATGTTTAATATTAATTCTATTTACTAAATCTAATCGTTTGAACAGCTTTAATTTATAATCGAAAGAAAAGTTGAAAGAAAAGTTTAAACCTGAACCAATTGATACATTATAGTAGTTTTTTGAATTGTCGTAAGGTTTGTCAAGATATGCAGCTCCCGAAGAAATTTCATAATTAAAAGTATAATTATTCCTCCTCATAATTGGTATATTAATGAAAGCATACAAAGCATAAACGTGACCCAAAACTTTTGGATTTTCGAGGCTTGCGTAATAAACTCCTAATCCTGTTTGAGGAAATCTATAATACTGATGCCAGAATTTTTCGCCTTGTTGTTGTTTGGAAAGTCTAATTTCGAATGCCGGAATGTGAGAAATAATATTATAACGCATCGAAGGTCGGTGAGGCATTATGAAACCATAATTAAAAGATGGCTCTATAAAACTAACCTTTGGGAAATTAGTAATAGTATCAATTTGTGCAAACGCATTAAATTGAAAAATTATTAAAAAAATAACTATCCAAATATAGAATCTAATTATGTTTTTCTTTATCATTATTTAACAATTAGAAGTTGCAATATAATAGTTTTATTGATTAAAATAATGTGTATTTTTGAAGCCTTATAAATATTATGTTTGCATTATACAAAAAGGAAATTGGTAGTTTTTTCAGTACAATCACAGGATATATAGTTATATGCGTATTTCTTGTTGCTAATGGACTGTTTATGTGGGCATTTCCGGGCGAGTTTAATGTTTTAGACAATGGTTATTCTAATATTGATTCATTATTTATTATAGCTCCATGGATTTTTTTATTTTTAGTTCCTGCTGTTACAATGCGACTTTTTTCTGATGAAAAAAAATCGGGAACTATCGAATTACTTCTAACCCGACCATTAAAAGACCTTGATATAATTCTTGCAAAATATTTTGCCGGATTAACACTCGTTTTATTTTCATTAATTCCTGCATTAATTTATTTCTTTTCAGTATATATGCTTGGAAACCCAGTCGGAAACATTGATACAGGCGGAACTTGGGGTTCGTTTATAGGTTTGTTTTTTCTTGCAGGAGTTTATGTTTCAATTGGCATTTTTTCGTCATCATTGACTAATAACCAGATTATTGCATTTATTGTTGCAGCAATAATTTCATTTTTCATTTATATTGGATTTGAGTCTATTAGCTCATTGGAAATTTTTAAAGGAATGGATAATTTAATAATGTCGTTTGGAATTAACGAGCATTATAAATCTATGAGCAAGGGAGTTATCGATTCAAGAGATTTGATATATTTCGTTAGCATTATTTCGATTTTTGTATTAATGTCGAAAATTGTTTTGGAAAGCAGAAAGTGGTAATAAATTACAATTTAGGATTTGTTAAATTTAACTATGTGAAAATCTATGTAACTATGTGTCTATGTGGCAGAAAATATACTAGCCACAGATTAACAGATTAATTTTTTTTAAATTGAATAAACGAAAACAAATTAAGCGACAAAATATTACTCAACTGCTCATTACATTAATTACAGTTCTGTTGATTAATTATATTGGTTCGTTTTATTTCTTTCGTCTCGATTTAACATCTGAAAAGCGTTTCACCCTAACCAAACATACAAAAGAACTTTTAACTAATATTGATGATATAATTTATATTCAAATTTATTTAGAAGGTGAATTGCCATCGGGATTTATTCGATTAAAAAATTCTGTAAAAGAAATGCTCGACGAATTTAGAGCTTATGCAGGTGATAATGTTCAATACGAATTTATTAACCCATCTGAAAGCAATGATAAAAAAACCAGAAACGAAATTTATTCA
>MENC01000071.1:14599-15898 GCA_001768155.1 Bacteroidetes bacterium GWA2_30_7 | reverse complement strand
AATCTGCTTTTCGAGTATCGTCAGTTTTAATATTCCAAGGCTCATTCATTTGGCGAAATATTTTCGTTAATGTAATCGGTTAGAATTGGCAATGCGCCATAAAAACCTGCCAAATATTGTTTTGCAAAATCAGCATCGTTTCTTATTCCCTTTAAATCAGCTAAGGAGTATAACTTTGTAGAATCATCTTCGTTTTTTTCGGTAAAGTAAAATTGGTCTCTACGCATTATAGATGGCGACATTAGATTTGTGTCGTGGCTTGTGAAAAGTAATTGAGATTTGCTTTTATTTATTTTTGGATTATTGAATAATTCGATAAGTTTAATAAGTAAAGATGGGTGAAAATTGCTGTCAATTTCGTCTATAATTATGAAAGAATATAGCTTAGTATTAAAAGCATATATTAAAAGACCTGCTAAATCAAATAATTTTTTTGTTCCTGCAGATTCATGAAAACTTAAATTTAATTTGATTTGAACCTGTTCATTTTTTTTAGTTAAAAATTGTTTGTAAAAGAAAATTTTTTCTTGTGGTATTAATAATTCATTAGGCTTAATCGTATCTTTCTCAAATGAAATATCATTATATCTGATATTAAAAGAAGAGAGAAAATCTAATAAAAAATTTTTATTTTCTTCTTTTTGAAGCAGACTTATTGAATTTTTTCTAAATCGTTCTATTCCATCAGAATAATTAGACCCAGCACCATAAAAATAACGTTTAACAATTGCACACACACCTTGATTATCATGTGCTACAGCATGTGTAAGAAATAAAGTGTGTTTATAAGGTAATGCAGGTATAACATGCTGATTTGGTAACTTATCTTTATTAACATGATTGTTTTCTCTAATAAAAAATTCTCCCGAGTTTTTGTCTTTTGTACCAAAAAGCCATTCATTTGTAATTATTTCTTTGCTTTCTTCAACTAAAGAAAAATAATAGTTTAGGTTTCTTTTTACTGTAAAACCATATCTATATTTCTTATTTTCAATAATTAACACTATTTGAAAATATGACTCAGTATAATTAGAATTTTCTTGATATAAAAAAGGGTCACAAAGTAAACTTAGATTTGATTCAGAACTAGGTTCTTTTCTAATAGCCTGAATAAAGTACTCCAAAGCTCTCACAATATTACTTTTCCCACTTGCATTTGCTCCATAAAGTCCTACTGTTTTTAATAATCTCATATCGCCTTCTTCTGCAATATTGTTTTTATCAATATCTGAATATTCAGCTGGGCTTTTTAAACCGGTTGCAACAAAACTAATGGTTTGAAGTTCTTTTATTGAACGG
>MENC01000071.1:5028-14527 GCA_001768155.1 Bacteroidetes bacterium GWA2_30_7 | reverse complement strand
TACCCCAACATCTTTTATTTGCTGTAAGGTTTGTAATTTTATAAATGTAAGTTCCAGATTTAAAAGTAGTAGCATCAACAACAATTTTATTTTCGGTTATGTCGTCTTTTTTTAATGTAAGCTTACTATGAATATCATAAATTGATAATTCAAATGTTTCGGCTTTTGGATTTTCAAACTCAATTGTAAAAATATTTAATGATGGATTTGGATAAATGCTTGATTTTATTGGTTTAAAGAGAATTTTAGAAACACCTTCAACAAAGTCTTGAAAACAGATATTGTCAAACATTAACCCTCCTAAATTATCCTGAATACTGTCGCTCTTGAATGAAAAGCGATACAAAACAGTATCTCCTAATTGTATATTAAATATTGAACCAAAATCAGACAATAAAACATCAAAATATTGCCAACCATTTGAGTTGCCTGTTAATATTGGCTTTGGTGAATACCATACAACATCATTTAAAATAGTGTCATTTACAATATCATACCAAGTTGTTCCATTATCAAGTGAAACTTCTATCATTCCATAATCTTTTAAAGAATCTGTTTGAACTCTATATGCTCCGTTTAGCATATTTAATCCATAAATTGACCCCATTGATACTATATTTTGTATAATAAAGACTGAATAATTATTTGTTGGATATGAATTTATAGTATCAGTTATTATTGCAATCGGAAAAATTTCTAAAGGATTAAAAAAGGGTTTTTGAGATATACCAATTTGCCAAATATTATTGGGATACTCTGTTGTATCAATTATTAAATTATTTAAACAAAATGTATCTTCAAAAGTCAAACAATAGTTTTCGCAATCTGATTGACTATAAATAAGATTTACATTCAAAAAAAACAAAATTGTTATTAAGGTTTTCATTTTATTAGTTTTTTATGCCCTAAAATTATAAATTTTTCTTCTAAAAATAATGATTTATTGTTTTTAATATTTTAGCTTGAATTATAACTTATGAGATTATTCTGAAGTCAAGAAAAGAAAAATAGCCACTAAATCACCAAAGCTCTAAAACCCACAAAAATAGGATTGTCAAATAAATATTTTTGGTGAAAATTTTGTGTTTTAGTGCTTTGGTGGCAAAATAAGACTTTCCGAAGTGAACTCAACTTATAAAAACAAAAAAGCAGCAAGTATTTTTCAAATTTATTAATTCAAATTTTTACTTTACATTTGAGCAATCATATCAATTTATGAAGCAGTTATTCATTTTTTTTCTATTTCTATTTATTTTTATAAATGCTAATTCTCAATCAAATGAGATAGATTCATTAGAAAACATTCTTAAATCAACCATACATGATACTCTAAAAGCAAGAATATTAAGCGATTTGTCGTTTAAAATCAGATTTAATAATACCGAAAAATCTTTAGAATATGCGTTAAAATCGGTAGAATTAAACAAAAAGCATAATTTAAAAAAAGGAGAAGCTAAAGCTTTAAATAATGCCGGTCTTGCATATAATGCTTTAGGAATGTTTGATAAAGCAATTGAATTTCACACAAAATCAATTGAAACAAGTAGTCAAATAAATGATAGTCTTGGAATTGCAAAGGGACTTATCAATATTGGTTATGCTTACAGTATAATCGGAAAAATTGAAAAGGCAATAGAGAATTATTCAAATTCACTCGAAATATGCTTGAAAATAAATGATAAAAAACTAATTTTTCATAACTACAATGCATTGGGAAATATCTACAACTCAAATGGAAATTATGATAAAGCCCTCGAAAGTTTTCAAAATTCATTAAATATTAGTGAAAATTTATCTGATATATTAAATCAAGCTGAATCATTAAATAATATAGGTCTTGTTTTTATGGCTCAACAAAACAATAAGGTAGCACTTGAATATTTTGAAAAAGCTCGAAAAAAGGCTGAAAACATAAATGGAACATCAACTTTGGCGATAATTCTGAATAATATTGGAATTATATACGATAAAATGAATAATCCTGACGAGGCACTTAAATATTATCTCGAATCGTTAAAACTAAAAGAACAAATTGGCGATTTATATTCAATTGTGGTGTCGTACAGCAATATAGCAATTATTTATCAGAATAGAGGCGATTTAAAAAAAGCAATTGAATATAACACAAAAGCTCTGAAAATTGATGAGCAATTAAATGACCAGCAAGGCTTATGTTTAGATTATATCAATATTTCAGAAATAGAAAAGTTGCAAAAAAATTATCCTCGTGCCATTGAATTACTTGAAGAGGCTCTAAAAATTGCCAAACAATCAGATTATAAAAGATATAGGCTCAGTATATATAGTGCTTTTTCAAACATTTACGAAATGCAAAACGATTTAAAATCGGCATTAGATTATAATAAGAAGTACATTTTTCTTAAAGATTCGCTTTTAAATGAAGAAAGTACCAAGCAATTAACCGAAATGCAAACTAAATACGAATCTGAAAAGAAAGAAAAGGAAATTATTGTACTACAAAAAGATAAAGAAATTCAAACTCAGGAAATAAGCAGAGCAAGAGTAATTAGAAATTCAATAATTGGAATTGCAACTCTTATTCTTTTTCTGTTAATTGGAAGCTATATTGCTTATAGAGATAAGAAAAAAGCCAATATTAAACTTGCATTAATGAATGAAGAAATTTTGCAACAGAAAGAAGAAATTGAAGCACAGCGAGATTTACTAACCATTAGTAATCAGGAAATTAGTTTGCAGAAAGAAGAAATTGAAGCTCAACGAGACCTTGTAACACATCAAAAAGAACATATTGAAGAAATTCACAAAGAAGTAACCGATAGTATAAATTATGCGAAAAGAATACAGGAGGCGATGCTGCCAAGCCTTGCTCTATCAACTTTCCAAAAGCTTGAAACTTTTGGAAAGTTTAGCGACACCGCATCGACAAGGGGATTAATCCCCTTGTTAACCCTCGAAACCTTCATACTGTTCAAACCAAAAGACGTAGTAAGTGGCGATTTTTACTGGGCTGCAAATGTAAACGAATGGTTTATAGCCTGCGTTGCCGACTGTACAGGGCATGGCGTACCGGGTGCTTTTATGAGCATGTTGGGAATAAGTTTTTTAAACGAAATTGTAAGAAAAAAAGAAGTTACAAAAGCTTCCGAAGTATTAAACCATCTTCGATTTTCAGTTGTTGAGGCATTAAAACAAACAGGCGAAATGGGTTCGCAGAAAGACGGAATGGATATTAGCCTCATTGCAATAAAGACCCAAGATTCAAGCTCCAAATTCCAAATTCCAAGTTCAAAATTCCAAGAAGAAGAAAGTGAGCAGTTTTCGGTAATCAGTAATCAGAGTGAGCCGTTTTCAGTAATCAGTGAGCAGTCGGCTGACAACGAACCTCAAACTTTAAACTTCAAACCTCAAACTTCAAACGTCTTCAATGCTCAATGGGCAGGAGCAAATAATCCATTGTGGATAATTCGTAGTACCAAAAACCTGTCAGGTCTTCAAGACCTGACAGGTTTGGAAGAACTCAAGCCCGACAATATGCCTGTTGCAATTCATGTTAGAATGGACGAATTTACAAATCACGAAATTATTCTTAATAAAAGCGACAGAATTTATTTATTCAGCGATGGATTTCCCGACCAGTTTGGCGGACCAAAAGGGAAAAAATTCTTATCAAAATCATTCAAGCATTTACTTATTGAAACATCAGAATTATCAATGAATGAACAATGTGCTAAAATTGAGGATTCTTTAAAAAACTGGTTATGTTTTGAAGGAAAAATTTATGAGCAAATAGATGATATTACGGTACTTGGAATAGAAATTTAAACACATAATGAGCTTAAACATAATACCGTCATACCTTAAATTAATCTTTAAGTATTACTTAACTGGAATTGTCTTTTTTACTTTTTTTCGTTTATTGCTTTTTCTTACAAATATTTCAAAGCTTGATATCTCAATAGAAAACACAATTACTAATACTTTTCTGGCATTTTTAATGGGATTAAGATTCGATAATGTTATTATGGCTTATATAATTTCGGTTCCATTTTTATTGTTTAGTCTTTTTCATATTTTTAATAAAACACCGGCAAATACAATTATTTCAATAATTAAGTGGTATTTGTCTTTGCTATTAATTGTTTCTTTTTTAATCTGTTCGATTGATATTCCATATTTTATAAAATTTTACACAAGGTTTTCATTTTCAGCTTTATCGTGGTTAGATAATGGGGGGTTTGTTTTAGGGATGATTTTCAGCGATTTTTCGTTATGGATTTATATTTTACCATTTATACTGATAGTTTTTTTGTTTTTGGTTGTTTCTAAAAAAATAATTAAGAGTTATAAAATTCGAGTACAACAAAAAAATACACAAACTTTAACAATTGGGTTTAGAATATTGATATTTATTGCTTTTTCGTTTCTGATTTTTATTTCAATTCGTGGGCGAACAACTATCAAAAGCCCTATCAGAGAAGGAACTGCATTTTTCTGCGATAATACATTTCTAAATTATCTGGGGTTAAATCCGGTTTTTACAACTATGAGCAGTTTAAAAGTTGAACTCAAAAATAAAAAATTGCAACTAGATTTAATTACAGATAGCGATGCAATTAAATATCTAAAAGATTATTATTCAGATAGTAATATTGACACATTGCTTTCGCCGATTTGCAGAAACATAACTGCAAAAAATTCATTAAATAAAAAAAATGTTATAATTATTATTATGGAAAGTATGTCGGCAAACAATACTCGGCAATATAAAGGAGACCAAAGTCTTACTCCATTTCTTGACAGTTTAGCGGATAATTCAATTTATTTTTCAAATGCCTATTCTACAGGTATTCATACATATAATGGAATTTATTCAACATTATTTTCATATCCTTCGATACCAAAATTTCATCCGATGAAATCGCTGATTTTTGAACCACATCAGGGATTGGCAAATATATTAAAGGTAAACGATTATTATAATATTTTCTTTATTAATCACGATGAACAATTTGATAATATTGGTGGTTTTCTTTCGGCAAACGGCTATAATCGAATTGTTTCAGAAAAAAACTTTAAATCTGAAGATATTAAAGGCACAATGGGCGTTCCCGACCATATTTTATTTTCTTATGCAGTTGATGAATTAAATAAAATTTCAAAAAACAACAAAGCTTTTTTAAGTGTTTTTATGACTTCCAGCAATCATTTGCCATACGTTTTGCCCGATGATATTAAATTCAAACCAAAATCAAAAGATATTGAAAGTCAAATGATAGAATATTCTGACTGGGCTATTTCTAATTTTTTTAATAATGCAAAATTTCAATCATGGTTTGATAATACAATCTTTGTTTTAATGGGCGACCATGGAAATTGCTATGATGGAACTTACGAAATACCAATATCTTATGTGCATTGTCCATTGATTTTTCATAATTCAGGTTTTGAAAACGAAGAAAATACAAAAATTGCCAGTCAAACAGATATTGCTCCAACAGTTTTGGGGTTGTTAGGAATTAATTATCAAAACAATACAATGGGTTTTGATTTGTTCAACGAATCCCGACCTTACGCTTATTTCAGCAACGAAGATTTTATTGGCTGTATTGATAACGAGTTTTTGTTAATTTCAAGATTTGATAAATCAAGTAAGTTATACAAGTACAAAAATAATTCTACTACCAATTTAATTGAAAACTTCCGTTCAAAAGCAGATAGTATGCAGAAATTTACATTTTCAAATATGCAGGTTTATCAGTGGATGATTAATAAAAAGAAATTAAGATAGTTATTTTAGTTGTATATACTCTCGAAATTTCGTGTTTCAATTGAATCTATTTTTCATCTTCAGCGAATGTTAATACATATCCATTATTGTCAACTATTGAAAATTCAGTTGCACCATAAAATGTTTTTTCAAGCCCTTTAATAACAGTTACTTTGTCTTTTATTTTATCAAAAAAAGTTTTGATGTTTTTGAGATTAATATAAAGTAAGAGTGAACCACCATTTTTTCGGCTTATTTCTGGTAAGTCATTTGCCAAACTACTGAATGATTGAAACATAAACGTAATTTTTTCACACTTCATCATCGCCCACACATAGTCTCCGGAGTCGGGAACGGTCATGGTTAATTCAAAGCCAAGCAGTTTGTAAAATTCAATGGTTTTGGTAATGTCTTTCACGAAAATATTTGGCGATAATGAATCCATAAAATTTGACAGATTAGATAATTGACAATTTATTCATTCAAAATAATTATACTTGCTCTTATCAGATTTGTATATTTTTGCGAACCTGTTTTGTTGAAGTATAGTTCTAAAGATTTTTATTCCTTTTTTTCTTCTTCAAGAAACTTTAATGCTAATAAAGCATCTTCGGCTTTATAATGCTCTTTATTGTTTGAAATTAATGTAAAAAGTTTTGTTGCTTTATCGTATTGTTTTGTTTTATAATAAACTATGGCTAGAAACCATTGTACATTATCTTCTATTAAATTATTATTTTCTTCTAAAAGTTTTTGAAGTAATATTTCAGACTTTGAATAATTTTCATCACCTAGATAAGCTATTGCCAGATTAAATTTATATAAAGAATTTAAAGAGTCAGAATCTGCTAACTTACTAAACAAACCAACAGCTTTTTTGAAATCATTAGAAATGTATGCACTTGTAGCAGAATTAAAAAGATTGTCAGCATTTTCATTAATTCCCTGCAGATTAGTCATATCTGGATAATATGTTGAAAAAACCTGGTCTTTTTTAAACTGTTGATTTTGATTAACCCAAATATATAAACCTGTTGAAATTAATATTAAAAAAGTAGCAGCAACAGCCGATAAGCGGTAAAGGAATATTTTTCTTTTATGTTTTTTTCCGAAATTTTCGTTATGAGCTTGCTTTAACAAAAGCCTGAAATCGCGAATTTTTTTATTAGATAATACATTATTAATATCTTTAATAATGTTGAAATTTTTTGCAAATTCAGGATTAGAATTAATCTCATTATTAAACCATTGAAGTTCTTCAGAATTTAATTCTTTTGCAAAAAATCGTTCAAATATTTCAATATCTTTTATATTCATAAGCACTAATTATTAAAAAATGATTTCATCAAACTCAGAATCCGACATAATGTTATCTACTAATGTTTTTTTGCATCTAAATTTTCTAAATCTAACATATTTTTCTGTTACACCGGTTTCTTTAGCAATTTGTTCCAAAGAAATTTGGTCTAAGAACATACCTAGTATTTTTTGGCAAAGTTCTGAAATTTTCGAGAAATGTTTTAAATATAGCAGGTATTTTTTTGAACACTGAGTAATTCCCGCTATTTCAGAATCTATTATAGATTCGTCATAATATTTATCAATATAAAATAATTCTTCAGGATGACTTCTTCTATGCCTGATTTTGTTTGCCCAGATGTTTGAGCATATTGCAAAAATAAATGTTTTAAAAGGGCACACTAAGTTTATTTTATTAATGTCGTAGTTAATCATAAACGCCATTAGCGCATCGCTTAATAAGTCTTGGGCATCAATATCATTACCTTTATTAGTTTTTACTAATTTTCGTACCATCGGATAATATATTATATATAAATCGTTAAGTATTTTTGATTCAGAAGTTTTAAACGCATCTAATATTTGTTCATTGGAATATTTTTCCATAGTACGTCCTAGAATTTTATGCTAAGTTAATAATTTTTGATAAATTAAAAAACATTGAGTTAAACAATACTTAAAATGCCTTAATTTTCAATTACTTAGAATTGAAAGAAAATTCATTATTTTAATAATTTACGATGTTAGAAATACAATATTAATTGTTCGGTATATTTTTGAAATTGCCTTCCCGATAAACCGCATTGGCGTTAACTTAACTTGTCCCGATAGGGACAATATATTGGTAGAAAAGATTTAGCCCCCTACAAAAAGTGCCGTAGGTACGAAATAAAATATTGATTTTTAAGAAAATATTTCATCCCTAAAAGGGCAATGTCATTAAGGTAAGCCTGAAAGGCTTGAATTTGAATAACCTCCGATGCAATCGGAGGTGTAAATCAAAGTTGAAAATAACCCAGAATGGGTTGAATATCATATTAGACCTTCGGTCGCAACCTATGGTTGTCTTCAATATTCAGGAATTTGTTATGTTTATCCCGAATTTTATTCGGGGTTATTCACATCGAATTAAAAATTAGGATAGGAAATTTTATCTATTGGAATAAAAAAAAACACTAATCATTTGATTAACAGGCAAATTTGTTTTTTAGTGGCGGAAAGAGAGGGATTCGAACCCCCGGGGCTGTTACACCCAACGGTTTTCAAGACCGCCGCATTAGACCACTCTGCCATCTTTCCGTTGCAAAAGTAGAAATAATTATTAATTCAGCAAACTAAAGATTTAATAATACTGAATAAAATTATATGACAATCAAAATCAATTATTTAGAAATAATATAAATAAACACCTATTTTTAACAAAAATCCTTATTTAGCAAGGCTTTCAGAGGGGTGGTTATTAACAAAGTGCTGATTTTATTAACAAAACAGCGATTTTCCTTGTTTAAAATTTGCTCAATTGTAGAAATGACGTACATTTGATTATATAATTTAATTTAATTAATCAAAAAAATTAAAACTATGAACAAAGCACAATTAGTAGATGCAATCGCAAAAGATGCAAAAATTACAAAAGCAAATGCAAAAGAAGCATTAGATTCATTCGTAAAAGTAACGATTGATGCGTTGAAAAAAAGTGATAGAATCGCTTTAGTTGGTTTTGGCTCTTTCTCAGTTGCTTCTAGAAGCGCAAGAACCGGAAGAAATCCACAAACTGGAAAAGAAATTAACATTCCTGCTAAAAAAGTTGTTAGATTTAAAGCAGGTGCTGAATTAACCGGTACAATTAAGTAATTTGGGGTATTTAATCCCGTAGGGGAGTACTTAGGTACTCCCTTTTTTTTTGTAATATTATGAGTAGTAGCCTTTTTGAGTTTTTGGCGGGTTTTGTTACAGATAGAAGAAAAAAAATTATCTGTGATAATATTAAAGAGCGAACCAGATATATCACTGTAGTTCTTGAAGATATATTTCAACCTCAAAATGCAAGTGCTGTTTTAAGAACTTGTGATTGTTTTGGAATTCAAGATGTTCATATTATTGAAAATCAAAATAAATATAATATTAATCCTGATGTTGTACTTGGTGCAACACAATGGCTTACGATAAAAAATTACAATAAAAACGAAAACAATACCTTAGAGGCATTAAATAATTTAAAGAAAAATAATTATCGAATTATTGCAACAACGTTATCTGAAAATAATGTTTCTTTAAACGATTTTCAATTAAATAAAGGCAAAATTGCTCTATTTTTTGGAACAGAACTTACAGGTTTGTCATCGGAAGTAATAAATAATGCGGATGAATTTTTGAAAATACCAATGTATGGTTTTACCGAAAGTTTTAACATTTCTGTTTCTGCCGGTATTATTTTACACGACTTGTCAT
>MENC01000071.1:0-4926 GCA_001768155.1 Bacteroidetes bacterium GWA2_30_7 | reverse complement strand
TATTATATTATTATACATAGTATCTGTTTTTTTATCTAAAATAGATATAATATTTCTGCCGGTTGCATCTTTTATTAAAATTTTGATACTTCCCGTTTCGTTATTCGTAAAATCAAGTTTAATAAAATTTTTGGATGGATTTGGTATTATATTAAGTTTAAATTCAGGTGTATTAACAATTGATTTAAAAGTAAATAAGCTGTCGTATTTGTTTTGAGAAATAATAGCAGCACTTTCTAAAGAATTTAAATTGTCTGCGGCTAAAATCGCAAAAGCAACAATAAATGTATCATTAGCAGCAATATTATTTGGACCAGCACTAATAACGTCAATTACATCGTTTCCATTAATTCCTGCTTTATATCGATTGTTTGAAAGAACTAAATATTTTTCTTCATTACTAAAGCCATTAGTAATATCAATTCCGCCTCCACCGCCTGGGCTATTATCAAGTGCATAACTGTTGACCTGCTGATTTGTAAGTAATTTTATACCGGTTGCAATAGAAGCAGAATCTGTAGAAAAGGTGTAAACCATATTTTGAGCAACATTAAAATCAGACGAATTATAATAAGGATATTCAATATCCCAATCTGCAAAAATACCGGCATAAAAATTTGTTATTGCATAAGGATTTTGATTAATAAAATAGTATTCTACAAGAATAAAGCCTGAACTTACCTGATTATTAAACGAATACGTTCGTTGTTGAATTATTAAATTGAAATTGTTGGTATCTGCAACTTCTTTAAACTCAGAATAAACATAATTAATATTATCAAGAGCAATTCTTAATCTGGCAGGTTCTACAATTTCAAAGTCGTAATCATCTTTTATACAGTTTGAAACACTTGTTGAAGAATTTGCAATAATAAGTCCGGCTTCGTAAAGAACAGATTCTCCTCCATTATATTGAAATCCTAAACCTACTGGAATATCATTTGAAAGTGTTCCAATTCGTCCACTTGAAGTAATAGTTGTCGCAAGATTTTCAGTATAAAGATTATAATACGAAATATTTCCAATAAATGAAATATATTGAAAATCGGGGCAATCTACATAATCGGTAGAATATGATAGTTTTAATATAATTTTTTCATCATAAGGAATATTGTTTTTTAATACTATTTTAAATGGCAATGAAATATTATTTATAGAATCAAGTGTGTTAAAATTACCAGCATTAAATGTTGAAGTTGAGCTTATTACATCTACATAAGATGAAAGTGAACTTAAAGTAACAGTTAAATTGTTTACACTGTCTAAATAATTTACAAACAATCCATTAATTATTACAGTATCATTTTCGGCAAAATAAGTAGAAGTTCCATTAAACGAATAATTTACAAAACGCACAGATTGAACAGTATCTACTAAAGCATTATATAAATTTAAACGACCCTTGCCAAGCAAATTTTCGTATTGAGGATTTAAATCATTTATGCAATCAGTTGTTGCTCTTAGTTGTTCTGCAATTTGCTGTGGCAAATAATCTGGAAAATGTGAGTAAACAATTGCAGCAGCTCCGGCAGTAATTGGACATGCAAAAGATGTTCCCCACCCATTCATATAAGTATTATTATCACCGGTAAAATATACAGCTTCACCAGGAGTTGCTAAATCAACAGTTATTCCATAACTAGAACCACCAGATTTTTGGTCGGCACTATTACTTCCGGCAACATTCAAAACATTTTCATAAGAAGCAGGGTAAAGAGGTATATCATTATTTCCATTTCCTGCTGCACCTAATACTAATGCTCCTCTATTATAAGTTGCATAATTTATAATATCCTGACCATAAGGATGCCCAGTTGTTCCGCCCCATGAACAGTTAATTATTTTACAACCATGGTCGGCTGCATAAACAATGCCTTCATATCCATCACTAATATAACCTCCGGAATTTAATACCTTTACAGGTAAAAATTTACATTTAAAACCCGGACCAGAAATTCCAATTCCATTATCAGTACTAGCAGCGGCACATCCAGAAACGTAAGTTCCATGATTTCTAGTATGTTGGTCTATATCAGTATTAGTTTCACAACTTGGATTATTATCATTATTTGCAACGTCCCAACCCCTATAATTATCTATAAATCCATCATTATCATTATCAGTACCATCAATTTGGTCGTTATAATTATATTTAATATTTCCCATTAAATCTTCGTGGTCGATGTCAACTCCAGTATCAACAATTCCAATTACTGTATTGGTATCACCTTTTCCATAAGATAATTTCCACGCATCATACGCTTTAATATTATTTAGATAATATTGATTTACATTGTTAGGGTCGTTAGGAATATAACCGAAAACTTCATCAATGTAATGGGGCTGTGCATATTCAATGAAATTAAACGTTTTAATTTGTTTAATAATTTTAAAAATATCAATATCAGATAAATATTCGATTTCGTATATTGTGCTGATATCAACATGTTTTTTTTCATTTAATTTGGTTTTTTCTAAATGATTTTCTGTCAGAGGAAACTTTTTGACCATCTTTTTCGTCTTAATACCGTTTAGTAAATCTTCAAAATTGGAATTGTCAATTTTGGTTGATTTGCAAATATTTTTATTTATAGGTTTAACTTTAAATATAATAGTTTTATTCAGAAATTTTGCTTTATCACTAAAGTTATTCTGAGAATAAATATTAAAGCAAAATATTGCTGTTAAGAAAAAAAGAGCGATTTTCATGATTTATAATTTTAAGCAAGTTAACCATAAATACAAACAAATAAAATATAGTTTTTCAGATTTTTATTTTTTTAATCAAAAATTTGACTATATTTGTAATATATTTGATGAACGTCCATTTTTTGATAATGAATATTAATTTTAATGAGCATGAACTGTATAATTATTGACGACGATAAACTTTCAAGAAAACTAATTGAAGAATTTGTTAATAGAACCGGTGGACTAAAATTAATAAGTACTTATTCAAATGCGATTGATGCAATAAATGCTTTTAGTCGTGATGTAGAAATTCATTTAATTTTTTTAGATATTGAGATGCCAGAAATGACTGGAATGGAATTTTTAAAAAGTCTGAAATATCAACCTCAAATTATAATTATTTCTGCTAAAGACAAGTATGCTTTAGAAGCTTTTGAATATGATGTTACAGATTATATTTTAAAACCTGTTTCTTATGCCAGATATTTTAAAGCAGTTGACAAAGCAATTAACCGTTTCACAACCAAAATGAATGGCAAACAACCTTTGAATAATTCTGTAAATAATGATGAAGAAGGAAAAGATGAAATTTTCATCAAAAAAAATTCTTCTTTAGTTCGAATTAAATATGAAGATATTATTTGGGTTGAAGCACTTGAAAATTATGTTATAATAAACACATTTGCTGATAAATACACAATTCATTTTACTATGAAATCTATTGAAAAAAAGCTTCCAGCTTTAAAATTTAAAAGAATTCATAGGTCTTATATTGTAAATATCAATAAAATAAGTGTTATCGAAGATAATTCGATTATTGTTGAATCTCACGAAGGTCAAAAAATAATTCCAATTGGAAAATCTTTCAAAGAAAAATTAATGAGCGATTTAAATCTAATGATTAAATAATTTCCTCATAATATGGAATGTCAACTTTAAGACAATTATTTTTAAATAACCTTGCACAAACATCTGAAAACCCTTTAGCAATTGAAGTTGAAAAAGCAAAAGGGGTTTATCTCTATTCAAAATCTGGAACAAAATATATTGACCTTATTTCAGGAATTTCTGTTAGTAATCTAGGTCATTGTAATAAAAGAGTTACAAAAACTGTAAATAATCAACTAAAGAAATTCACATATCTAATGGTTTATGGCGAGTATGTAATTTCGCCTCAAGTAGAATTAGCTTCTAAACTCGTAAGTTTACTTCCTGCAAACTTAAATTCAGTTTATTTTGTCAATTCTGGCTCAGAAGCTGTTGAAGGCGCAATCAAATTGGCAAAAAGATTTACCGGAAGAAATAAAATAATATCGTTCAAAAATGCTTATCATGGAAGCACTTCTGGAGCATTGAGCGTAATGGGAAATGAATTTTTTAAGCAACAATTTCGTCCATTATTACCCGGTATTGATTTTATACTATTTAATAATTTTGAAGATATTGAAAGAATAACCGATAATTATGCTTGTGTTATTGTTGAACCAATTCAAGGAGAAGCAGGAGTTCAAATTCCAGAAAAAAACTTTTTATTAGCATTACGAGAAAAATGTAATCAAACTAATACGTTATTAATTTTTGATGAAATTCAAACCGGAATTGGCAGAACAGGAAAAATGTTTGCTTTTGAAAATTTCAATGTTATTCCCGACATTTTACTTTTGGCAAAAGCTTTTGGTGGAGGTTTTCCGTTAGGGGCATTTATTTCTTCTAAAGAAATAATGAGCGTTTTATCTTGTAACCCACCGTTAGGACATATTACAACTTTTGGTGGTCATCCGATTTCTTGTGTTGCATCATTGGAAACTATAAAAATACTTGAAGAAACAAAGATTTATGAAACCGCAGTAAATAAAGGATTATTGATTAAAAAATTATTAAATCATAAAAAAATTATAAATATTAGACAAATTGGGTTATTTATTTCTGTTGAATTAGAAAACGAAATAATTGTAAAAAATGTAATCGATTATGCAATTCAAAAAGGCGTAATTATAGATTGGTTTCTTTTTGCTCCAAATTGTATTAGAATTGCTCCTCCGGTTATAATTATCGAAAAAGAAATCAGAAAAGTTTGCAAAATAATAAATGAAGGAATTGAACAAGCTTAGAATTTTAATATTATTAATAGGAACACTTTTATTTGTTCAAATAATATATTTCGATTTACATTCTCAAGATATAAATAACATTGAATTAATAGTTTACGAAGATAGCCTTTCTGATTTATTTCAT
>MENC01000070.1:16186-16328 GCA_001768155.1 Bacteroidetes bacterium GWA2_30_7 | reverse complement strand
GCACAAAATTACTTAAAAAGTAAATGTATTTTAAATTACTAAATATAATATTAATAATACTTTTATTTACATTTAGTGTTAATTCTCAGTCTGTTAAATTCAATCATTATACTACAGATGATGGGTTATCACATGGAATTGT
>MENC01000070.1:5490-16063 GCA_001768155.1 Bacteroidetes bacterium GWA2_30_7 | reverse complement strand
AAATAATGTAATAAATGCAATTATTCAAGATAATGAAGGTTTAATTTGGATTGGTACAAACTGGGGTTTAAATTCATACAATCCAATTAATAATAAGTTTACTAAATACTTGCAAAATCCAAATTCCGATTATCAATTAAGCGATAATGTTATACAATCTATTTTCGAAGACGAATATGGAATAATCTGGATAGGAACCGAAAATGGTGGTCTTGTTGGCTTTGATAAGAAAATCGGAAAATTTACAGTTTATAACTATAATCCAAATGAAACATCATCGCTACCATCAAATAATATTAATTGCATATTTCAATCTAAAGACGGAAATATGTGGATTGGAACAAATGTTGGAATTTCAAAATTTAAAAAATTAACCGGATTATTTATCAATTATAAATTAAAAGACTCTGTCGATTCTTTATGGAACTCCATTAATAATAAAGTAACTTGTATTTTAGAAGATTCAAAAAGTCGATTTTGGATTGGAACAGATAATAATGGTATTAACTTATTTGATAAAAATACAGAACAATTTCAAAATTTCAGTTTAAAGTCTATTGAAAATGCCGAAAACAGTAAAAATAAAATAAGAGAAATAATCGAAGATGCTGACCATAAAATTTGGTTCGCTACCTCATCGGGTCTAACTTTTTTTGATGAAGAAAAAAAGGAATTTAATAAATATTATCAAAATCAAAACGACATTGACGATAACTTTAGCTTGAATTATAACGATTTAAATGCACTTTATAAAGATAAGTCCGGAAGCATTTGGATAGGAACTAATGGCAAAGGTATCAATGTTTTTCATCCAAAACGGATTAAATTTAATCATTATAGAAAAAGCGACTACGACCAAAAGGAATTTACAAGCAATTTAATTCATGGTTTTGCTCAAAAAAAGGACGGAAGCATAATTATTGGAACAAATGGTGGCGGCTTATTAAAATTTAATAAGAAAGAAAATACTATAATAAATCTAAAAAATCAGCTTAACGAAATTCATAACTCAATTTTATCAGTTTTTATTGATAACGATGATATTATTTGGCTTGGCACATGGGGAAAAGGATTGCAGCGAGTTGACGAAAAAAACATGAAGGTTAAAACTTATGAATTAAACAATAATTCAAATACAATATTATGTATTTACGAAGAGGGCGATTTTTTATGGTTAGGCACGTATAGTGGTGGATTAGTCAAGTTTAATAAAAAAACTGAAAAGTCAATATTTTATAATACTTCGAACGGATTAGGAAGCGATAAAATATATTGTATCTCTGGTAGTTTTACAGACACATTATTTATTGGAACACGTTATGGTGGAATGAATATTTTTAATAAAAAAACCGAAAAAGCAACATCGTTCATGGTTAATAAACAATGTGAAAATTGTATTAGCTCAAATACAGTTAATTATATCTACGACGATTTACAAGGAATCTTATGGTTAGCAACAGAATCGGGATTAAATAAATTTGAAAAAAAATCAAAAAAATTCATCAAATATTTCAAATACGATGGCTTACCTAACGACCATATATATTCAATAATACCCGATAGCGAAGGTTTTTTATGGTTAAGCACTAATAAGGGAATAAGCCGATTTAATCCAAACGATTCGATAATAACATCTAAATCTTTTAAAAATTTCGATGTAAATGATGGTTTGCAAGGAAATGAATTTAATCAATGTTCATACTTACAAAGTCGAACAGGCGAATTTTATTTTGGAGGAACCAATGGCTTTAATACATTTTATCCAGTTAGTTTAAACGAAAATAATTTTAACCCTTCAGTATATTTAACTTCATTTAAAATTTTTGATATTGAACAGAATCTAGATTCAAATATTTCAATAAAAAAAACGATTGTTTTAGATTATACACAGAATTTTTTATCCTTTGAATTTGTTGGATTAGATTATGTATTTACATCAAAAAATCAGTATTCATATAAAATGGATAATCTTGATGATGAGTGGAGCCATCCTTCGTCTCGAAGATATGCTTCATATCCGAATATTCAACCAGGTGAGTATGTATTTAGGGTTAGAGCAATGAATAATAATTATCAAATTAGTAATCAAGAATATTCTATTCAAATTATTGTAAAGCCTCCTTTTTGGAAAACTTTGCAATTTATTATTACAACTTCTATTCTTTTTATATTAATTACTTTTATACTTTTCAGATATAGAATAAGGAAAATAAAAAAAGAAAAAAAGGCTCTAGCCGATAGTATTAATAAACGAACTATAGAACTAATTAAAAAAAATAATTCAATTACCAACAATATAAAATATGCAAAACGTATCCAAGAAGCGTTATTACCGGCACATAATCTTTTAAAAGAAATTTATTTTGATTCTTTTATTTATTTTAGACCGAAAGATATTGTAAGCGGCGATTTTTTTTGGATATCACAAGTTAATGATACAACTATAATTGCATGTTGCGATTGTACAGGGCATGGTGTATCAGGTGCATTTATGTCGATAATTGGAAATAGTTTTTTAATGCAAATAGTTAACGAAAGAATAATTACTCATCCAGGAACTATTCTTGATGAATTGAATAATTCTATAGTTAACGCACTACATCAAAAAGATGGAACACATGAAGATAATATTGATGGTATAGATATCGCAATTTGTTCTATTAAAGGAGATATATTGGAATTTGCAGGTGCAAATAGACCAATAAATATAATTACCGACAAAAAGCTTCATTACTTAAAAGGTGATATTACTTCAACCGGATGTACTCTAAGGCAAGTTGAAAAGAAATTTACAACAACAAGATTTAAACTTAGAAAAGGAGATATTTTATATTTATTTACAGATGGTTTTTCTAATCAATTTGGCGGTGAAGAAGGGAAAAGATATTTACTAAAGAATTTTCAAGAATTTTTATTTGAATTAAGTAAAAAACCAATGTGCGACCAGTATTATGAAATTGACACCGAGTTAAATTCGTGGATGTTAAATCACGAACAAATTGATGACATATTAATAATTGGAATAACTATAGATAATCTTTATTAATTTGATTTTTTTCCAGAATGTCTTATTTTCAAACCACTTTTGTTTGAAAAAAAATCGTAAATTTTTAAAATACTGTGTTTTCTTATTGATACTAATTATACTCTTTTTCAAGCAATAAACTAAGTTCTTCGGGAGAAATATCAATTCTTAATTCTCCATCTTTAGCATAAGATATATAACCAGTTTGTTCAGAGACAATTAAAACAAATGCATCGCTACCTTCAGACATTCCAAGTGCAGCTCTATGTCTGGTTCCTAAATTCATGGGCATTGAAGTATTTTCAGAAATTGGAAGAATTGCTCTAGCGGTTTTTATTTTATTATTAATAATTATTATTGCACCATCGTGTAAAGGTGTGTCTTTATGAAAAATAGTTTCAATTAATCGGCTTGATATGTTTGCATTTAAAGTATCTCCAATATCAGAAAACGAACCAATATCGTATTTTTTGGCAATAACTATTAATGCTCCAGTCTTTTTTTTACTTAGGTTTTTACATGCTACAACAATTGATTTAATATTAAGTGGTTGTTTTGTAACTAAATTTACTGATAATATTTTACTAAACGAAAATGGAGTATTTAAAGAAAAATATCTAGTACCGATTAATAACAAAAATCGTCTTACTTCTTGTTGAAACACAATAATTAAAGCAATTGCCCCTACTCCTATTATTTGACTCATAATAGTAGTTAGTAACTGCATATTGAATGCTCTTACCAGTAACCACAAAAGATATATCGTAAAAACTCCAATAAAAATATTCATTGCAACAGTTTCGCGAATTATCATGTAAACCTTATACATAATAAATGCTACTAAAAAAATATCAAGTATATCAAGAAATCTTATTGTGATAAACAATTCAGTCATGAATCAAAATTAATTTTATACAAACCTAAGAGAATTTAATAAATTACACAAATTTGCAAGAAATTTGAAGCGGTGCATTGCAATGCACTGAGTTTGCCAAAGTGAGCCTGTCGAAATGTATGTTGTTTTTCGTTGAATAGTACAAATAAATCTGAAATCATTATTATATTGTTTTTATTCAATATAATTCTCACTTTCTCAAATCTTTAAATTCCTAAATTATTATTTGCATATAGAACTAAGCTAATTAAAGTTACAGAAAATTTCAGAATGGGAGTATTTTGTAGCTACGGGGGTTTTGTCCATTAAAGGTAAATTTACAGCTAATATCGCCTACCTCAGCCTCAGTCAGGTGTTTTCACCTGACTGAAACCTTATTTATCAAATGAAAAACATTGTCAGGTGAAAACACCTGACAAAGGCAGCGAAAATTTGCGTAATCTCCCGATGAAAAATCGGGACAAGTCGTGGGAAAAATAAATAGATTTTGATTTTATTGAAAAAGGTTCAGAACAAGGAGCACCAAAATATATGGAATGGTATGCTGCTTTTGGTATTATGGTTACTTTAATCTGGCTTTATATCGAAATATTAAGATTATTATCTAAACTTAGAAGTAGAAATTAATCTAATTTGCCAAATTTAAAGCCTTAGGATACAATATATTATTTTCAAGATGAACATGTATATGTAAGTCATCTTCAAATTGTTCCAATAATTTAAAAGTTACTTTATAAGAATTGCAGGCATCATTTGGTAAAGAATAATTTTGAGTTATTACATTAATTTTATCCATAGCTCCACCGGCAAATTCATGTTCCCCCGACATTCTTTCAATTTCAGAAATAATTAATGATTTGATTTCTTTTGAATTATTTTTTAGCACATTTTTAATAGCAGGAAACAAAATTTCTTCTTCTTTTTTTAAATGCTGAAGTAATTCGTCGTTAATGTTTTTGAAAATTGCGGCTATTTCAATTAATTCAGGATGAAAATCTCCATGAACATCGGCTATTTTTTGAGTGAAAAAAATTAATTCAGGTAAGGTTTTTAGAACAAATTTATGATGTGTATTTACAATATAATCACATAAAAAATCTAAATTCCATTCTTTAAAATTCTGTGTCAGACTTTGAGGAGTCATTTCAAGTTCAATTAATTCATTTTCAATCGTTAATGTATCTATCGATTTCTCTTTACAAGCTTGAGTTAAACTCATTTTGCCTCCGCAGCAAAAATCAATTCCTGCTTTTTTAAAAATTGATGCTGCTCTGAAATCATTTGCAACAATTTCGCCAACAGAAAGCTCTATATTTTTTGTCATATTTTTTTCTGTAAAGATACAAAAAATTATCAATTAAGTAATCGAATACTTAAATAAAAAATTAATGGTTTAAAAAAAATGTTTTTGATAAAAATAACCTATGAAAATAACGAATCTACAAATTCGTATTTATTAAAGACCTGAAGGTCTTCCATTTTTTCACCTATTCCAATGTATTTCACCGGAATTTTAAATTGGTCGGAGATACCAATTACAACTCCACCTTTTGCTGTTCCATCTAGTTTTGTAAGAGCCAGTGCATTAACTTCGGTAGCTAAAGTAAATTGTTTAGCTTGTTCAAATGCATTTTGACCTGTAGAGCCGTCAAGAACTAATAAAATTTCATGAGGTGCTTCGGGAATTACCTTCTTCATTACATTTTTAATTTTAGTTAATTCGTTCATTAAATTAACTTTATTATGTAATCTTCCGGCGGTATCAATTATTACTACATCTGCATTATTTGATTTTGCTGAACTTAATGCATCAAATGCAACAGATGCAGGGTCAGAACCCATTTGCTGTTTAATTATTGTTACACCTACACGATTAGCCCATATAACTAACTGTTCAACTGCTGCAGCTCTGAATGTATCAGCAGCTCCAATGTAAACAGATTTGCCAATTTTTTTAAAATGGTAAGCAAGTTTTCCAATAGTTGTTGTCTTTCCAACACCATTTACGCCAACAACCATAATTACGTAAGGACCAACAACTTTTGGTATTGTAAATTCTACACTATTATCAGAATTATTTTCATCTAATAAAGCTGTAATTTCTTCTTTAAGGATTTTATTTAATTCATCGGTTCCAATGAATTTATCTTTAATTGCTCTTTTCTGAATGCGTTCAATAATCTTTAATGTAGTTTCGACACCAACATCTGAAGAAATTAATATTTCCTCAAGATTATCAAGAACTTCATCGTCAACTTTTGATTTTCCAACAATAGCTCTGGCAATTTTCTTGAAAACACTATCCTTAGTTTTTTCAAGTCCTTTGTTTAAATTTTCTTTTTTATCACGTGAAAATAAACCAAAAAATGCCATAGTTTTTATTTAATTGAAAAAGCTTTTTCCCTTTAAAGAAAAAAGCTTTTTTTAATTCTAATTATATGAATATTAAAAAATTACTTAGTTTCAAAGAATTTTTTAATAAAATCATTATGAACCATTTCTTCTTTAAATGTGTAAGCACCGGTTTTTGGTGATTTTACCATTTTTATAACTTTTGAAAAATCTTTAGCACTACCTTCTTTTTTAAGCGTTGCTACTACCTTCTTTGCCATAACTTAAAATTTATTTAATTTCTTTATGAACTGTAACTTTCTTTAATGTTGGATTGTACTTTCTTTTCTCAATCCTGTCAGGTGTATTTTTTTTATTCTTAGTCGTGATATATCTCGAAACACCAGACATTCCGCTTGAACGATGCTCTGTGCATTCTAAAATAACCTGTATCCTATTGCCTTTCTTTGCCATTATGATAAAGATTTAAAAATTAATAACTTGTTAAATAGCCTTTTGTCTTTGCGTCTTCTAATGCAGTTTTTAAACCATTTTTTGAAATAGTTCTAATTCCGGCAGCAGATACTTTTAATAAAACCCAACGACTCTCTTCTTCTAAGAAGAATTTTTTTGTAAATAAATTTGGGCTGAATGTTCTTTTTGTTCTTCTATTAGAATGTGAAACATTGTTCCCAACCATTACTTTTTTTCCTGTTATTTGACAAACTTTAGACATTTACTAAAATTTTATTTATTTTCTAAAAATGAAATGCAAAATACGTGATTTTAATTGAATTATACAAATGTTTTATTATATTTTTTGCAATCAATTAAAATCATTTTGTATAAAAATCATATGCTGTTGATATACTAATGTTTATATAATTAAAAATATAATTTAATTTTATAAATTCATTATAGAATTATTGCTTGATAGCAAGAAAAAATTTTGCTCAAATAGCTTTTTTCATTTAATTGAAGATTTTATTTAATTAGCAAATTTTGAATTATAATAAAAATCAGTATTTTTACTAAAAAAAATATTTTTTTGATGGATATGAAGCCTTTAATAATTGAACCAACATTTGACACTCCTGAAATTGTACTTGATAAACAAAAAGGACATTTTTCATTTTCAGGTAGATCAATGCCCGAAAATCCTAAAGAGTTTTTCAATCCAATAATCGAATGGATAGATAGTTATATGAAAAATCCATTGAATGAAACTCATGTTATTTTTAAATTAGAATATTTTAATACTGTTTCTTCAAGAAGAATTATGGAAATTTTAGAACAATTTTCTGAACTTTTAAATTCAGGAAATAAAATTAAAATTGATTGGTATTACGAAGAAAATGACTTAGATATGAAGAAAGCCGGCGAAGAATTTTCTATAATAGTTGGCATTCCTATCGAAACATTAATTGTAAATTAATAATTCTCTATTAATTTTTTTAACATATTCAAAGCTGAAATTTTAGCTCTTTCAATATTTCTTAACCTATTATCGCCAAATTGAAATTTTTTTGAAATAACTTTATTTTCTGATGCAACTGCAATCCAAGTTGTTCCTACTGGTTTATCTTCTGTTCCTCCTGTTGGACCTGCAATTCCTGAAACTGCAATCGAAAAATCTGTTTTTAATTTTTTCTTAACTCCAATTGCCATTTGCTCAACTACTTCTTTACTTACTGCACCATAAGTTATTAAGTCTTGTTCGATAACTCCTAATTCATTAATTTTAACTTCGTTAGAGTACGAAATTATTGAACCGATGAAATATTCTGAACTTCCAGAAACGCTAGTTATTAATTGAGCTATTGCACCACCTGTGCAACTTTCAGCTGTAGAAAGTGTAAACTTGTTGTTTTTTAATAATTTACCAATTATTAATTCAAGGCTATCGTCGTCAAATCCAAAAATATATTCAGAGATTATTAATTGTAATTTTTTAACTTCATCTTCAATTTTTTGCTGTAAATCATTATAATTGTTACCATTAGCAGTTAACCTTAATCTTACTAAACCTGGTGAAGGCAAATAAGCAAGTTTTAATTCTGATGGTAATGCTTTTTCCCAATCTGAAATAACTTCTGAAAGTTTTGATTCGGCAATTCCTTGTGTATTAATAGTTTTATGAATAATTGTTGGTAATTTTATTTTTTGTTTAAGCAATGGAAATACATTATTTTCAATCATTAACTTCATTTCAAACGGAACACCAGGCAAAGAAATAATGAGTTTGTTATTTTTTTTGAAAATCATTCCGGGAGCAGTTCCTTCAATGTTTCTAATTATTTCGCAATTATCTGGAACTAAGCATTGACTATAATTACTTTTGCTTATTTCTTTAACTCCTCTTAATTTAAGAAAAGTCTTTAAGTCAGCCAGAACATCTTTGTTTTCAACTAATTTACTATCGAAATAGTCGGCTAAAGTATTTTTTGTAATATCATCATTTGTAGGACCTAATCCACCTGTAATAATTACAATATCAGTATCTTCTAATGCTTTATTTAGTGTTCTTGTAATTATTTCTTTTGAATCACCTATTGAGGTCATTCTAAAAACATTAACTCCAATAGAATTAAGCTGTTGAGCAATCCAAACTGTATTAGTATTAACTATCTGACCTATTAGGATTTCGTCGCCTATGGTGATTATTTCTGAATTAATCAATTTCTTTAAAAATAAAAAAGGTATTATTACTTTTGAGGTAAATTATTTAATGTTACCAGTAATTATTTCAATATTTAACTTATTGTTATTGAATAAGTCAGAATCATCAGTTACGATTTTCCAATTATTTAGCCTTGCTAATTCTAAATAATAACTATCATTAAAATCGCAATTACCAAATTCTGTAAGAATATAGTCAATTTTCACTGCATTAAAATTATCACTACCTTTTTCTGTTATTTTTAAAATGGAATTTAGTGCAATTCTAATATCATCTACAACTTTTTTAAATTCAACTGTTGGAATAAAGTCCTTTTTATAATTCATTTTACTAGGATTTGACTTTTTCCAGTTATTAAATTCTGTTTTTAACCAAAAATTACAAAATTCAGATAAAACAAGCGAATTAATAAAAATTGCTGATTTACTTTGCCTTACTTCTTTTAAGAAATTTGAATATAATCTTTGTTTCTTCAGTTCATAGTTTGCAATTGGACAAAAAAGAAAAACCCAAACATTGTTATCAAAAAATAAACTATCATTAAAAGTTGGTTTATAGTCTTGAATATCATGAATAATTGCCATAAAACTATTCTTTTATTGAGTCTTCAAAACCTTTTGGATTTTCAAAATATTCTTTAGCTCTTTCAATTACTTTTTTAAATAAATGAACATCTTCTGGTTTTATATTTTTTAATTTGAGTTTTTCATTTAATTGTTCGCTATTATACTTGCTGTATAACTGACCTATTGCTGCATTTAAAAAAGCTGTTATTATTAAATTAATATTTTGAAAATCTAATTCTACACTAAGGCTTTGAGAAAGAGCATTATCTATTTTTTTGAAAATCAAATCACCATCATCAACACTGATAGCTGAATCGCCATTGACTTCATCAAAAATTCGTATTAAAAATTTATTTTGTTTCATTTTGGCAAATATAAACTAAAAAATAATATCTTCTATTTTTTCAGATTTTAAGGAATAAAAAGATTTGTCATCTAAGTAAAATTCCAGATTAACTATTGTTCCCGGAAACTCAAAATTAAAACTATTAGTTGTAATTATACCGTTTTTTAGTTCCCAAAATCCATCAGCAGAAATAATTTGTATTTTTCCTTTATTTAACCTCACAAAATCACAGATAAGCTTAAAACCCAAGCCTCCTGGAATATTGGAATGTCTTTGCTTTGTTGTATTTTGTTCTTTTACAGCCCATTCTATTGCATTTTTTCCATTAAAATCTGATTTTAGAAAGTTATTAACATTAGTTTTAATAGTATTTCCTAAATCAACAATAGTAAAATCTATTCTTGGTGGTTTTTTACTTGGATAGTATTGTCCACAACTATATACATAATCACAGTTACCATGAATAATTGCATTGCTGTAAATTTCAAAAATACTTCTAACAATTTCTTTTTGAGCAGCTTCACTTAATTTTGGAAAATCTCGTTTTTTAATGAGTTCATTATATAAAAATTCTTTTATAAGTTTTTCCTCAGTTAGTTTATTTCTTCTATACTTTATTGTTGTTTCATGTATATCTGGAATAGAGTAATCGCCAAAAGATGCAAGAAAATTATTTTTTCTAAAAATTTCTTCAATATTTGGTTTTATATTTTGAAGTTTAACATTGTTT
>MENC01000070.1:897-5449 GCA_001768155.1 Bacteroidetes bacterium GWA2_30_7 | reverse complement strand
AAAATCGGAACAAACCTTGTCAGGAGTTCTTAATTGAATCATTTATAGTTATAATTTGCTAATTTAATAATTAATTTTTGAATTTAAAATAGAGCTTTTTTTATTCAGTTTTTTGTTAAATCAATAATAAAACTCCGTTTCATACATCGCCACATTATTCATATTATCTGTTACTTCCAAATGAAGTTTATGATTTCGACCTTTACTTAAATGCTTATCAATGAAATAGGTAATTTTGTCGCTTTTTGGTTCATATTCAAATAAAACCCATTTTCCGTCAATATAACCGTTATAAAATAGTATATCAGAAAAGCTATCAGAAATGTTAAACAGAATTGATTTTGAATTAGATAAATTTGCACCTTTACTAATATTGACTGGTTTTATAATAGGTCTTATTGTATCGAGCATTATAAAGAACTTGCCAAAATCTCTGGTTTCTGCCGTTACAAATCCATTCATATATTTACCACCTAACGAAATCAATCTGCCTTTATCGTTATAAGTTGCTATTAATGCTTTATCTAAGTGCTTTTCAGGAATTTGCTTAGTTGCTTTGAGCGAAACCGAATAATATGTATTTATTGGTGTATATTTTTCGTGTACAATATGAACATCAGAATATGCACCAGCCACAGCCGGACTTTTCATATACTTAAAATAAAGCGTATCGTAAAGTGCATCTTTTGGAATAGAAATCATTATATCTTCTCTTTGAAAGAAATTTTCAGTATTGTACGGCATAACTTGTTCGTACGAAGGAGTTGAATTTACTGCATTTATTTCACTCGATTTTGTAGCATTAGCTGTAAAAGTAAAGACTGATGAATTTTCAAAATAATCTTTAACAATGTATTTTAAATTGTGAATTGAATCGTTTAAAAAATTAATTATTCCATTATTAACCACATCTTTATAAATTTCAAGCAAATTGTTTGGTTCAAGAAAACTTTTATGAATTTTCTTATTTTTTGTTTCATTCAAAACATAATCCATGTGACTGTTGATATAACGTGTTTGCTCAAATGAAATATCGTTCATTTCGAAATAAAAGATACGTATTTCATTGTCTAACAATTCCAGTGAATAAACACCGCATTTATTTGACGACAAATCGGTAAAATCGTTTGTTTCTATTGCAAAGCCTACATTTCCACTTGCATTAATTACCGAGTTTTCTGTCAATTTATACTGCCCATTGCTTCCAGTAACTTCTAATCCGAATCTTGTTTTTTTTCCATTTACATAACTCATATTATCAAGCGGATAACAATACAATTGAAATATTTTAGGCGAGATTTTATCATTTATTCTAAAATTAAATAAAAATGGATTCAGTGCATGTTCAGTAATTTCATCTCTGATTTCAAAATGCAGATGTGGACCTCCCGAAGAGCCTGTGTTTCCTGATAATGCAATTATTTCTCCTTTTTTTACCGGAATTTGATTTTTTGAAGGAAATACGTCAATTTCAAAAGTTCGAGTATCGTATTGAGCCTGACTTACAAAATCGTCAATTTTTTTTGACATTGATTTTAAATGAGCATAAACAGATACAAGCCCGTTAGAATGTGTTACATATATTGATTTACCATAACCCCAAAGGGAAATTTTAACTCTTGAAACATAACCATCGGCAACTGAATATACATTTTTTCCTTCGACACCATCTGTTTTAAAATCAATTCCAGCATGAAAATGGTCGGTGCGAAGTTCTCCAAAATTTCCAGCAATTGTTAACGGAATGTCAAGTGGAGAAGAGAAAAAATCAGGAGCACAATGTCGTTGTGCATTAGAAATTAAGAAATTAAGAATTAAGAAATTAAGAATTATTTGAAATTTCACCCTTTTAATTTTTATTTTTTTATATATTAATTTATCTAAAATGATAGCAAACGCCCCAAAATAATTCAATGCTTGAACCATCGGGATTATTAAATTGTGTTGTAGATGGTCTATAAAGTCCACCCTTTTCAAACTTATATTTAACATTATAGTATTTAATTGCATAAAACCAAGAAAAATTTATTGCCACATTTTGTTCGTATGTTAAATTTATTTGATAGCCTAAAGTTTCTGAGTAACGCCAATTTTCGTAAATTCCATTATTAATTCTTATATTATTAGATAATTTAGATGGAAAATAGTAATCTGCACCAATGCCTAATCTAATACGTTTAGCATCTCCTCCATCAATGGGGATAATTAATGATGGAATTATAGAAACTGCATATCTTTTAAATATAATATCAGCATTACTAACTTTTGGTATTAGCTTGCTAATTTTATAATTAAGTTCAAATGATAAATCATATAATTTATTAATAGAATAACCATAGTTTATAACATAACTATATCCACCTCCAAAGCTAAGACTTGAATAACTTCCATCAGCAAACTGAATCAATTTAATTTTTTCAAAACCAAAACTAGTATTTAAAAAATTATAACCTATTCTATTTTTAGGGTTCAAAAAATGTTTATTTTTTATAATTTTTCTTATTCTTCCATTATTAATAATTTTATTTGAATATATACTATCTAAAAATATATAAACTGGTTTTGAAGCAAAAAGTCCGTACTTAACTTTTATATTTATATAATAAGTTTTATTACTATCAACTTGAAGATTGTACAGGTATTTTTTATAGTTTTTTACCCTGATATTATAATTTCCTTTTTTACATTCTAATTCATAATATGAATTTCCTAATAATCTGACTACAAATGTGTCATTCACATAAATTTTATAACTTTCTGAATAATCTTTAAATGAATAAGGTCTTATAAAGATTATTTTACTTTTAATAGAATCATTATTTAATGAGTGTAAAAAATAATTTGAATGAGCTTTGAAAACCAAGCTTTGAATCAAAATTAAAAATATAGCTACTTGAAATTTCATAGTATTATTTAACACATTCAATTTGTAGCTTGATAACTATTTACGCTATAACCTACGGCAATTACTGAATCAAGATTGTAAAACTCCAACTTTCTGATTACTTTTCTGCTACCTTCATTTTGAACTGTTTCCAAAATGGAAATAGTTGCTTCTTTTTGCAACTCACCAGTTTCATAAATATTATTTAAATGCTTACTAATTGCAGGAACTTCCACCCCAAACAATTCAGCCATACGTTTTTGAGTTAGCCAAAATGTTTCGCCCTGAAAAACAACTTCAATGTTAACTTGTCCTTGAGGGGTATTATATAATATTATATTTGATTGTTGCATTACTTATATTTTAATATATTTCGACTTCGCCAAATCCACCACATAGACACATAGACACATAGTTACATAGAATTTCGCATAGTCCTTTTTTGCGTAGCCAACCATAAACTTCAAACTTTCTTTTACATATTCCTCCTGTACTGCCCACCAACTTCATATAAAGCTTCGGTAATTTGTCCAATTGAACAATATTTTGAAATTTCCATTATATGACTGAATGCATTGGTATTTGTTTTTGCAACTTTCTGTAATTCAGATATTAATTGTGGAATTGTATCTTTATGTGTTTTATGCAATTCTTTCAGCATCGAAATCTGATATTGTTTTTCGGTTTCGGTTGCACGGATAACTTCACCAGGAGTTACTGTCGGACTTCCTTTGGATGACAAAAAAGTATTTACACCCATAATTGGAAGTTTCCCACTATGTTTAAGAGTTTCGTAATAAAGCGATTCTTCCTGAATTTTATTTCGCTGATACATTGTTTCCATAGCACCCAGCACACCACCTCGCTCGGTAATTCTATCAAATTCGCTTAATATAGCTTCTTCTACCAAATCGGTAAGTTCCTCAATAATAAATGCTCCCTGCAATGGATTTTGATTTTTTGCCAAACCTAATTCGTGATTTATAATCATTTGAATTGCCATTGCACGACGTACAGACTCTTCTGTAGGTGTTGTAATTGCTTCATCATAAGCATTGGTATGCAAAGAGTTACAATTATCATAAATTGCATAAAGTGCCTGCAAGGTTGTACGAATATCGTTAAAATCAATTTCCTGAGCATGTAGCGAGCGACCTGATGTTTGTATATGATATTTAAGCATTTGCGAACGCGAATCGGCACCGTATTTCAATTTCATCGCTTTTGCCCAGATTCGTCTGGCAACTCTTCCTATAACTGAAAATTCAGGGTCGATTCCATTTGAGAAGAAAAACGAAAGATTTGGAGCAAATTTATTAATATCCATTCCTCTCGAAACATAATACTCTACAAATGTAAATCCATTTGCTATTGTAAATGCCATCTGCGAAATAGCATTTGCACCGGCTTCTGCAATATGATAACCCGAAATCGAAACAGAATAAAAATTACGTATATTATTGTTAATGAAATATTCCTGAACATCGCCCATTAATCGCAACGAAAAATCAGTTGAAAAAATACAAGTATTTTGTGCCTGGTCTTCTTTTAAAATATCTGCTTGTACAGTACCACGAACCGAACACATTGTATCGGCTTTTATTCTCTCGTAAACCTCTTTTGGTAAAACTTTATCGCCTGTAATTCCTAAAAGCATTAAGCCTAAAC
>MENC01000070.1:0-851 GCA_001768155.1 Bacteroidetes bacterium GWA2_30_7 | reverse complement strand
TCCTTTTTCTTTGAAAAACTTATTGATTTTGTCTTCAACTTCTTTTGTTAAACCATTCTTTTTGATGTAAAGCTCACATTGCTGGTCAATTGCTGCATTCATAAAAAATCCGACAAGCATTGGAGCTGGACCATTAATTGTCATTGAAACAGAAGTTGTTGGATCGGCAAGGTTAAATCCTGAATAAAGCTTTTTGGCATCATCAAGGCAACAGATAGAAACTCCTGAATTTCCAATTTTTCCATAAATATCTGGTCTTAAATCGGGGTCATTTCCATACAATGTAACTGAATCGAAAGCTGTAGATAAACGTTTGGCTGGAAGTCCTTTAGAAACATAATGAAATCGCTTATTTGTTCTTTCGGGTCCGCCTTCGCCTGCAAACATACGAGTAGGGTCTTCGTTTTCGCGTTTAAAAGGAAAAACTCCAGATGTGTAAGGAAATTCGCCCGGAACATTTTCTTGTAACGACCATTTTAAAATATCGCCCCAAGCTTTATATTTCGGGAGCGAAATTTTAGGAATTTTCAAATGCGACAAAGACTCTGTATGTGTCTGAATTTTAATTTCTTTATCACGAACTTTATAAATGTAAAATTCGTCAGTGTATGTTTTTACTTTTTTAGACCAATTTTCGATTAGTTTCTTGTTATTACCATCAAGTTCAAGTTCAACATTTTTATATAATTCTTCTAATTCTGAACCAATTGGCTTATTGTTTTTTAATGCAATTTCAATTGTTTTTTTAATTGAATATAAATTTTGAGCAATTGCAGCTTGTTTTTCGACCCATTTGTCGTAATTACGGTTCGATTCGGAAATTTCTGATAAATAACGAGTTCTGTGTGGTG
>MENC01000069.1:8801-16185 GCA_001768155.1 Bacteroidetes bacterium GWA2_30_7 | reverse complement strand
TCTGACAATGGTGGTATTGCATTAACATTATTAAATATAGGTAAATTATATTTTACTCTTGAAAATTATGATTTAGCACTAAAATATTCATTGCAAAGTATAGAAACCTCTAAAAAATATGGATTAATTCAAAACGAATGCGATGGATATGGAAGTTTAGCTGATATTTATGCCAGAAAACAAAATTATTCAAAGGCTTATGAATATCATAAATTATTCAAAATAATTAATGATAGTATTTTTAATACATCTAATAGCAAGCTTATAGCCGAAATGGAATCACGCTACCAATCAGAAAAGAAACAATTACAAATTGACAATTTAACAAAAGATAAAATATTAAAAGAAACCGAATTAATCAGACAAAAAGAATCAGTTCAAAACCAAAGATTAATTATTTATATGTTTATTATTGTTTTAATTATAATCTTAGGCTTTTCATATATTTTACTCAGATTATTTATTTCAAAAAAAAGAGCTAATAAAAAATTAGAACAACAAAACTTAGAAATAAAACTAAAAAATAATGAAATTGAAAATCAAAAAATCCATATCGAAGAAATTCATAAAGAAGTAACCGATAGCATTAGTTATGCAAGACGAATACAGCAGGCGATGCTACCTGCTCTTTCCGTCATTGCGAGAAACGAAGCGCAATCCGATTGCTTCGAGACTCGCAATGACGCACAATTTGAAACTTGGAATTTGAAACTTGAGACTTTTGTCCTCTTCCGCCCCAAAGACATTGTAAGCGGCGACTTTTACTGGTCATCAAAAGTAAACGAATATTTGATTTATGCAATAGCCGATTGTACTGGACACGGTGTTCCAGGAGCATTTATGAGTATGCTTGGAATCAGCTTTTTAAACGAAATAGTTCGCAAAAAAGAAATCACAAAAGCAAATGAAATTTTAAACGAACTACGAAAAGAAATTATAAATGCACTCCAGCAAAAAGGACAACCGGGTGAACAAAAAGACGGAATGGATATTAGCCTCGTTGCAATAAAGACCCAAAATCCAAGTGAAGACCTTGATAATCTACAGAACTCACTCCAGAGGCGTGAAATATTGGTAGAAAGCAAATCCAACATCCAAAAAATTGTCGCACAAACATCAGATGTTTTTGAAGTACAATGGTCAGGAGCCAACAATCCCCTTTGGATTATAAGTAATAACAAAACCCTGCCAGAGTTTCAAACTATGACAGAGTTAGTTGAGAATAAAGAGATGCCACCTTTTGAAAAGGTGGCATCTCTAGTGGAAGTGAAGCCCGACAAAATGCCAATTGCCATTTACGAAAAAATGGATAGCTTCACCAACCACGAACTTCTACTACATTCTGGCGATACAATTTACTTAATGAGTGATGGTTACGAAGACCAGTTCGGAGGAGCAAATTTCAAAAAATTCCTTTCCAAAAACCTTAAACAATTGTTAGTTGATAATTGTAAAAAGTCTATGAATGAGCAGAAAGAAGTTTTAGAAACCACTTTAATTAATTGGATTGGCGAAGGCGAACAAATTGACGATATTACCATACTTGGAATTAAAATTTAAAAATAATATGAAAATTATGATTTGTATTAAATCCCTTTTTATTTTTTTTACAGTTCTTGCCTTTAGCCGTTTGTTTCTTTTTGCACAAGAAACACAAAATATTAAGTCATTATTTAATAGATTAGACGAATCCAAACATGATACATTAACAATTCAAAGCTATATTGATATTGGAGATTACTACGAACATATAAACCCAGATTCTTCTTTATATTACTATTTTAAAGCTATTGATGTTGCTGAAAAATCTTTATTTTTAAAAAACCATGATTATGTCGGTTATAAAATTACTTTTTTGAAATCAACCGCATTAAGATATGTTGGAATATTATATACTAACATTGAAAAGTATGATTTAGCACTTAAAAAATTAAATAATGCATTAACGTACATTAATAAACTCAAAGATTCAGAAATAGAAATAATTAAAAATGAATATCAAACAAATTTACCAATGATTTATTATGCAATAGCTTCAGTATATTCAAAAAAAGGTGATTTTCAAAATGCACTTGATAATTTTCAAAAATCCTTAGCCCTTTCGAAAGAAATCAAAAACAAAAAAGGAATGTCATTATGCTATTCTTATATTGGAAGCACATACTCCGATTTGGGTAATTATGAAAAGGCAATCGAAAATCATTTAAATTCTATAAAAATTTCTGAGGAATTAGATGATAAGTTAGGAATTGCTTTTTCATACAATAATATCGGGACCATATACTCACAAAATGAGTCTTATGATAAAGCTCTTGATTATTTTTCAAAATCATTAAAAATATGTGAAGAAATTAAAATGCAAATGGGAATTTATTATGCTTATTCAAATATTGGTGGAATTTATTTAGCTAAAAAAGAATACGATAAAGCATTGAACAATTATATAAAAGCTATTAAAATAGGGATAGATGCTGACGACAAACCAGGATTAGCAAATAATTATAATAATGTTGCAGTAATATACTATGAGCAAGGAATTGACCAAAAGGCTTTGGACTACTATTTCAAAGCTTTGCAAATTGATGAAGAGATTGGAAATCAGGATGGAATGTCGCTTTTATATGGTAATATTGCTGACTTATACGGTAGAATGGGGGATTCAACAAATAATAATTTAGCACAAAAAAATAACTATTTTAATCAAGCAATAAATTATGGTTTAAAAGCATATAATCTTGCTGATAAAATAGGTGCTTTAAGGCGAATAAATACATCTGCAAGAACTTTAATGAATATCTACAAGATTTTAGGAGATAAAGATAATGCTTTCAATTATGCTGAAATATATATAAATACAAAAGATAGTTTGTTTTCTGAAGAAAAAACAAAAGCTATTTATGATATAGAAACAAAATATCAAACAGAGAAAAAGCAGCTACAAATTGAAAATCTCGAAAAAGACAATAGCCTTAAAACCAGTGAAATTCAAAAGCAAAGGATTTTAATTTTCTCTTTTGTTATAGGCTTTATTATTATTCTGATTTTTTCAATTCTAATATACAGATTATTCATACAGAAAAAGAAAGCAAATATTCTACTGGCTCAAAAAAATATAGAAGTTGAACAAAAAAACGAAGAAATTACAGCACAACGCGATGAAATATCAGCACAGCGAGATTTAGTAACAAAGCAAAAAGAAGAAATTGAGCACATTCACGAAGAATTAACCGACAGTATAAATTATGCAAAACGTATTCAGGAAGCAGTACTTCCTATAAGCGAAGAATATCGCTCAATTATGGGCGAACACTTTGTTTTATTCCGTCCAAAAGATATAGTATCAGGTGATTTTTACTGGACAGCTAAAATTGATAGTACTTTAATTATTGCAGTAGCCGACTGTACTGGACATGGAGTTCCTGGTGCATTTATGAGTATGCTTGGTATAAGTTTTTTGAACGAAATAATTCGTAAAAAAGAAATCACAAAAGCAAATGAGGTTTTAAACGAACTACGAAAAGAAATAATAAATGCTTTGCAACAAAAAGGACAATCAGGAGAACAGAAAGATGGAATGGATATGTCTTTAGTTGCTATTGATACAAAATTGCACGTTGCTCAATGGGCAGGAGCAAATAATCCGCTTTACATAGTTCGCAACAATGATAATAAAAAGATGCCACCTTTTGAAAAGGTGGCATCTTTGGAAGAGCTAAAACCCGACAAAATGCCCATAGCCATTTATGAAAAAATGGACGACTTCTCAAACCATGAAATTCAATTAAATTCCGGCGATACAATTTATTTAATGAGCGATGGTTACGAAGACCAATTCGGTGGACCAAAAGGGAAAAAATTTCTTTCTAAAAACCTGAAACAATTACTTACTACAAATTGCCAATTGCCAATGCAAGAACAAAAACATATTTTAGAAAAAACTCTGAATGAATGGATTGGCGATAGTGAGCAGATTGATGATATTACGGTTTTGGGAATAAAAATATAAATGATAATAAAATGAACTTTGAATTAAAAACATTAAGTATAATATTTTTTTGTAGTATAATACTAACAACTTTTGGTGAATCTAATAAAATAGACTCTCTGTTAAACGATTTAAAATTAAACAAAGCAGATACATCAAAAGTGCTGACTTATGCAGAATTATGTTGGGAATTTCAATATTCTAATCCCGACACATCTATATACTTTGGAAAAAAAGGAATTGAACTCGCATTAAATATAAACTTTAAAAGTGGATTACAAATGTGTTACAACAATTTGGGTGTAAACTATTTGTATATTGGCAATTATAACGAAGCATTAGAATTTTTAGAAAAATCTCTTAAAATTTGCAAAGAATCTAATTATAAAAATCAGGAAGCCACAGCTTATCTTAATATAGGAATGATTAAGTTGTACCAGGGAAGTTATGATATTGCCGTTAGTTTTTATTTAAAGTCGCTGAAAATCTATGAAGCGATGAATGAAAAAAATGGTATAGCCAAATGCTTCGCAAATATAGGTATGGTTTACCATTATCAGATGAATTATGAAAAAGCAACAGAATATTATTTAAAAGCTATGAATATTTTTGAAGAAATAAATGATAAAAATGCCTTGGCAAATATGTATAATAATCTTGGTACCCTTTATTCAGATCAGAAAAATTACAATACAGCACTCGAATTTTTCTTTAAAGCAGTAAAAGCAAGTGAAGAACTTGGCGATATTAGTGGTCTTTCAGGTTGTTATGGAAATATTGGAAATGTTTATAATTATCAGGGAGATTACAATAAAGCAATAGAATACTATTTGAAATCAATGAAATTATCCGAAGAATTAGGTGATAAAAATAGTCAATCATTAGCTTACATACTTTTAGCTTATGTAAATACTTCTCTTTCCGATTCAGCAGCATTGACAGAAAACCAGCGTATTGGCTATTTGAATAAAGCTATTGAATGGGGAACTAAAGGGATGGAATTAGCAAAAGAAATTAAAGCTGTTCCATTAGAAAAAGATGCAGCAGAAATTCTAATGAATTCATATAGAAAAATTGGAAATTTAAAAAAAGCAATTGAATATTATGATATTTTTTTAGCTGCAAAAGACAGTATTTTTTCAGAAGAGAAAACAAAAGCACTTACTGAAATGGGGGCAAAATATGAATCCGAAAAACGCGAATTAACAATTCAAAAACTCGAAAAAGAAAAAGAACTTCAAAACGAAACAATTGCCCGAAAAAATGCAGAAAGCAAAAAACAAAGAATTTTACTTTTTTCATTTTTGATTGGATTTATAATAATTCTTGTATTCTCCATATTTCTGTATCGCTTGTTTATTCAAAAGAAAAAAGCAAATATTTTATTAGCTCAACAAAATTTTGAAATCAATCAGCAGAAAGAAGAAATATCAGCACAACGAGATGAAATATCAGCACAACGTGATTTAGTAACAAAACAAAAAGAAGAAATCGAACACATTCACGAAGAATTAACCGATAGTATTAATTATGCTAAACGAATTCAGGAAGCTGTTTTACCAATTAGCCCCGAATATCGTTCTATTATGGGCGAACATTTTATTTTATTCCGTCCCAAAGATATTGTTTCAGGTGATTTTTACTGGACTGCAAAAATTGAAAATACTTTGATTGTAGCAGTTGCCGATTGTACAGGACATGGCGTTCCTGGCGCATTTATGAGTATGCTTGGAATCAGCTTTTTAAATGAAATAGTTCGCAAAAAAGAAATCACAAAAGCAAATGATGTTTTAAACGAATTACGAAAAGAAATTATAAATGCACTCCAACAAAAAGGACAGTCAGGCGAGCAAAAAGACGGAATGGATATGTCTTTAGTTGCTATTGATACAAAATTGCACGTTGCTCAATGGGCAGGAGCTAATAATCCGCTTTACATAGTTCGCAACAATGATAATAAAAAGATGCCACCTTTTGAAAAGGTGGCATCTTTGGAAGAGCTAAAACCCGACAAAATGCCCATAGCCATTTATGAAAAAATGGACGACTTCTCAAACCACGAACTCCAACTTAATAGTGGTGATATTTTATATTTAATGAGCGATGGCTACGAAGACCAATTCGGTGGACCAAAAGGGAAAAAATTTCTTTCTAAAAACCTGAAACAATTACTTACTACAAATTGCAAATTGCCAATGCAAGAACAAAAACATATTTTGGAAAAAACTCTGAATGAATGGATTGGCGAGGGAGAGCAGATTGATGACATTACAGTACTTGGAATTAAAATATAAATTCAAAATATTGGATAACTTTATTTTTTTAATAAGTCAATAGATGAAATTTTTGTTTTTTTTATTAGTTCATATAATAGCAATGTTGATTGTACAATTTTGCCGTATTGATTATTGTAACGCTAATACATCCAAAATTGATACTCTGCTTAATGAATTTAAAAGAGCTAAAGCAGATACAATAAAAATAAATCTGTATCTGAAAATTGGTGAACTATACGAAAATATCAATACCGACTCGGCATTGTATTATTATAATATATCAATTGATATTGCTCAAAATAATATAAATTCTACAAAGGATGAATTACAAAACAAATACTACTTTTTAAAAGCAGATGCCTTGAGGTATATTGGAATAGTGTATGATTCGAAAGGAAATTATACTACATCATTGGATTATTTTTATAAGTCAATAAAAATTTATGAAGCACTTGGAAGCTTAAAAAATAATTCTGCGAATAAAAAATTATATAAAAGAGCAGCAGCTTATTGTTATGGCAATATTGCATTGGTACTTACCAGTCAAAGTGAATTTCTAAAAGCAATAGAATACTTTAGAAAATCATTAAATACTTGTAAAGAATTAGGTGATAAAATGGGAGAAGCATATTGTTATAGCAATTTAGGATTAGTAGAGCTAAATCGTAGAAATTTTGACGAAGCAATAAATTTCCTGCAAAAGTCAATTCGTATAAAAGAAAAACTGAATGATAAATATGGCATAATGGAAAGTTACAACATCTTAGGTGTAGTATATAAGTACATGGCTAATTATCCATTAGCTATTTATTATTATCAGGAATCTTTAAAGATAGGAGACGAACTTGATGATAAAAAAAATAAAGCAAGTTGTTATAATAATATTGGAATGATACACAATATTCAAGGAAACTATTTTTTATCAATAGAATATTTACAAAAAGCAACAGTAATATTTGATCAACTAGGAAATAAAAAGGGAGTCGCGTCTTCTTATATAAATATTGGAGTTGTTTACGAAAAAATTGAAAAATATAATTTAGCTATTGAGTTTGAAAATAAAGCTTTGAAAATTAGTGAAGAGATTGATGATAAAAACACTATAATTTCATGTTTAAGTAAT
>MENC01000069.1:783-8754 GCA_001768155.1 Bacteroidetes bacterium GWA2_30_7 | reverse complement strand
AGCATTGCCAATGTTTATAAAACACTTGCAGATTCATCAAAAATAGCAAATGAAAAAAAGCAATATTATAATAAGGCAATTTCTTTGGCTTTAAATGCTCTTGAAATAGCTGAAAAAATTGGAACTATTAATCAGGTTAATGATGCATCATTGTGCCTAATGCTATGTAATATCTCTATTGGAAATAATGTAGAAGCACAGAAATATGCTAAATTATATATCTCATCCAGAGACAGTATGTATATTAATGATAGGCTTAAAGCTCTTGCCGAGATGGAAGCACTTTATCAGACCGAGAAAAAGCAATTGCAGATAAATAATCTTAAAAATGAAAAAAATCTACAAAGTGAAACTATTGCAAGAAAGGACGCAGAAAATAAAAAACAAAGGCTTTTAACTTATACTTTTATAGTTAGCTTTATAGTTATCTTGTTGTTTTCAATAATTTTGTACAGACAATTCTCAGCAAAAAAACGTGCAAATTCCTTACTCTCAATAAAAAATATTGAAATAACTCAAAAAAGCGAAGAAATTACCTTGCAACGTGATGAAATTGAAGATCATCGGATAAAACTAAGCAATCAAAACTCCTTACTTTCAGAACAAAAGAAAAAAATTACTGACAGTATTAATTATGCTAAACGAATTCAACAAGCTGTATTATCAATTGGGGAGTTTTTGAGTAATATTAATTTAGAACATTTCGTGCTTTTTAAGCCAAAAGATATTGTTTCTGGCGATTTTTATTGGGGAACCAAAATAAACGAATTGAATATTATTGCAGTTGCCGATTGCACTGGACATGGAGTACCAGGTGCATTTATGAGTATGCTGGGCGTTTCATTTCTAAACGAAATAGTTCGAAAAAATGAAGTAATACAAACAAATCTTGTTCTTGATGAATTACGAAAATCAATAATTGAAAGTTTGCAACAAAAAGGCAATGATGATGAGCAGAAGGATGGTTTTGATATTGTTTTATGTGTAATAAATTCTCAAACAAACGAACTCCAGTTTTCGGGAGCATATAACCCATTATATATTATTAATTTTGAAAAGCAATTAATTGAACTTATTGCAGATAAACAACCGGTTGGAATCCATGATAACATGACACCTTTTGATTGTCAATCGGTTAAATTGAACAATGGAGATTGTATATATTTGTCAAGCGATGGATATGTTGATCAAATAGGTGGAACAAATTACAAAAAATTTCTATCAAAAAATCTGAAACAATTGCTGATTGCAAATTGTCAATTACCAATGCAAGAGCAAAAAAATATTTTAGAAAAAACACTTGTTGATTGGATTGGAGATGGTGAACAAATTGATGATATTACACTGTTGGGAATCAGAATTTAGAATTTACTGAAACAGTAACTATATAACAATGAAACAATTTATACATTTAGCAATTTAACAATATAAATAACTATTTTTGCCTTGATAAACAATTTTGTATGGTTGAAGCCAAACCCAAAAAAAAATTAATAAAAAAATTAAAGCATAAGTATAAGCTTATCATTTATAATGAAATGACTTATGAAGAGGTTTGGTCTATTCGTTTATCAAGGCTCAATGTGGCTTCTTTAGTGGGAATTGTTTCTGTAATTCTTATAATTTTAACAACTATTATTATTGCATTTACTCCATTAAGACAATACATTCCGGGTTATCCAACCGACAAATTACGTGGAAATATGATTATGAATTCTATTCGTATCGATTCACTTGAAGCCGAGTTAGAATCAAGAGATAAATATCTTTCTAATATTCGCAACATTATTGACGGTAAAGAGCCAGAATATAAAATTTCTAAAAAAGATACAACAGTAAAAATATCAGAAGTAACTTTTAAAAAATCAAAAGAAGATTCATCATTTAGAGCTATAGTTGAGGAAGAGGAAAAATATAATGTAGCAAATGTTACAAGTTCATTTGAAACAGACTTTATACAAATTAACAAAATTCTATTTTTTCCACCCATTAAAGGAATGATTACAAATTCGTTTAAAGCTGTTGAAAATCATTTTGGGACAGATATCGTTGCAAAACCAAATGTTTCGGTTTTTTCGGTACTTGATGGAACTGTAATTTTAGCTTCGTGGACTTTCGAAACAGGATATGTAATTCAGGTTCAGCACAAAAACAATCTTGTATCAGTTTACAAGCATGTATCTGAAATTCTTAAAAAAGAAGGGCAAAAAGTAAAAATAGGAGAACCAATTGCAATTTACGGAAATTCGGGCGAACAAACTACAGGTCCACATCTTCATTTCGAGCTTTGGTACAATGGAAAACCGCTTAATCCTGAGGAATTTATTTCATTTAATCAGTAAACGTATAAGTCAAATATATTGCATATTCAATGTTAAATTTTTGAAAAATGTAGAATGTAAAATATTGAATTTAAAATGTAGAAATAAAAAAGAAGATGGAACAAAACAGAAAGTTCGATTTAGAAGATAGGCTAATAAAATTTGCTATTAGAATGATGGAAATTTCCGAAAAACTACCTAATACTAAAGCAGGAAATCATATTTCAGGACAACTTGTACGAAGTGTATCTTCACCAGCATTAAATTACGGAGAAGTTCAAGCGGCAGAATCAAAAGCTGATTTTGCACACAAAATGAAAATAATTTTAAAAGAACTACGAGAAACCAGAATTTGTTTGAAAATAATAATACTAAAACCTCTTTTTGCCAATCCTAATGAACTTCAATCAGATATAAACGAATCTAATGAACTTATTTCAATTTTTGCAAAAAGTATTAAAACTGTTGAAAAAAATATAATTACCAGAAATGAAAAACACTAATATTAATCCTAAATGTAGGCTTTTGAACATTCTACATTCTAAATTTAGTATTCTACATTCTACATTTCTTCTTTATTAAATTACTGATGAAAAAACGCATAGCAATATTAGGTTCAACAGGTTCTATCGGAATTCAAACACTCGAAGTAATTGAAAAACATAACGAATTGTTTGAAGTTGAGGTATTAACGGCTAATCGTAATTCTGAATTATTAATTAAACAGGCTTTATTATACAATCCAAACTCAGTAGTTATTGCCGACGAATCAAAATATTTGGAAGTAAAAGAAGCTTTAAGAAACACAGATATTAAAGTTTTTGCCGGAGAAAAGTCTATTGCTCAAATAGTTCAATCAGATACAATCGACATTGTATTGATAGCAATGGTGGGCTTTTCGGGACTTTTGCCTACAATTAATGCAATAAAATTGAGTAAAAAAATTGCACTTGCCAATAAAGAAACCTTAGTTGTAGCCGGAGAATTAATTACTAAACTTGCAATTGAAAACAATTCGATAATTATTCCGGTCGATTCCGAACACTCTGCAATATTTCAATGTTTATCAGGAGAATACAATAATAGAATTGAAAAAATTTATTTAACAGCTTCAGGCGGACCATTTAGAGAAAAGGATTACGAATTTATAAAAAATGCAAAAAAATCAGAAGCCTTAAAGCATCCAAACTGGTGCATGGGAAATAAAATCACAATTGATTCTGCAACCATGATGAATAAAGGACTTGAAGCAATCGAAGCAAAATGGCTTTTCAATCTGAAACCCGAGCAAATAGATGTTGTAATTCATCCACAATCGGTAATTCATTCAATGGTTCAATTTGAAGATGGCTCAATAAAAGCTCAGATGGGACTTCCCGATATGAAACTCCCAATTCAATACGCACTTTCATATCCTATCAGAATAAAATCAGAATTTAAACGTTTAGACTTTTCAAATTATCCAATGTTTACATTTAATTTACCCGATACAAAAAAATTTCGTAACCTTGCACTCGCATACGAAGCATTAAAAACTGGCGGAAATATGCCTTGTATAATGAATGCTGCAAACGAAATTGTAGTTAATGCTTATTTAAACGACCAATTGGGTTTTTACGATATGTCAGATATTATAGAATCAGTTATGGAAAAGTCAACATTTATAAAAAATCCTTTGCTTGAAGATTATATTGAAACCAATGAACGAGCAAGAAATTTGGCATTAAAACTAATTAAATCAAAATGAAAAACAGCCAAAAAGTCGCAATAACTCTAAGAAATACAAAGAAAATTTTATATAAAAATGATATTTCGTGTGCCTTTGTGTCTTTGCGGTGCATTGAGTTTGTCGAAATGTGGCATAAAAAATCCTAAATCCTAAATTTATAAATCCTAAATCAAAAAATGGAAATATTAGTTAAAACATCTCAATTCATATTAAGTATCTCAATTCTAGTAATTTTACACGAACTTGGTCATTTTACTTTTGCAAAAATATTTAAAACCAGAGTAGAAAAATTCTACCTTTTCTTCGACCCATGGTTTTCGTTATTCAAATTTAAAAAAGGCGAAACCGAATATGGTATTGGTTGGCTTCCACTTGGCGGATATGTCAAAATTTCGGGAATGATTGACGAGTCAATGGACAAAGAGCAAATGAAGCAACCTGCTCAACCACACGAATTTAGAGCAAAAACAACATGGCAAAGGTTATTAATTATGCTTGGAGGAGTTATGGTAAACTTCATTTTAGCATATGTAATATATATCTTTATTTTATTTACTTGGGGCGAAAGTTATTTGCCAACCGAAAATGCAAAATTCGGGATTATGTGCGATTCAACAGCAATGACTATTGGATTGCAAAATGGCGATAAAATCCTAGCTGTTGACGGACAAAAAGTTGAAAATTTTAATAAAATTACTCACGATATTGTAGTAAATAATGCAAAAAGTATTGTTGTTGAACGTGGCGACGACATTGTAAATATTACTATTCCAAGCGATTTTATTTCAAAAATATTAAGTAATCCACTTTTTATTAGTCCTCGTTTTCCATTCGTTTTTGATGATATTCCATCTAAAAGCCCTGCTTTTGAAGCAGGATTTTTAAAAGGAGATAAAATTATTGCATTTAATGGCGAACCTACCGAGTTTTTCGATCAAGTAAAAGAAAAGCTTAAATTAAATAAAAATCAAGAAGTTACTATTACAATTATCAGAAATGGAGTAAATAAAGAAATGCCATTTAAAGTTCCTGAAACAGGTATTTTCGGTGTGTATCCATTAAATGCCACAAACTTTTTAGAATTAAAATCAATCGAATATAGTTTTTTTGCAGCAATTCCTGCCGGAATTACAAAAGGCACAGAAACACTTGGTAGTTATGTGAAACAATTAAAACTTTTATTTCAACCAGATGTAAAAGCATACGAACATTTAGGAGGTTTTATTACAATCGGGAATATATTCCCCGGCATATGGGATTGGCAGGCATTCTGGTCAATGACTGCATTTTTATCTATAATTTTAGCATTTATGAATGTACTTCCAATACCTGCGTTAGATGGAGGACATGTTTTATTTCTACTATATGAAATTGTAACTCGCCGTAAACCAAGCGATAAATTCCTAGAATATGCTCAAATAACGGGAATGGTCTTGCTTTTAGCACTTTTGTTATTTGCAAATGGAAACGATATTATAAAGTTGTTTAAGTAGTTTTTGAACACACATTGATTAAACATTTACGATGTATTATTGTTAAAACTACTGTCCTTATGGTCGTAAATTGTCTTTCGTAAATCATAAATCAAGAAAAAGCTTGAAAATCAAGATAAAAACATTGAACATGTTTTCAATTATCTTGATGAACTCATCGAAAAATAAGAAAATCCAAAACAAAAAAAAAAAATTTGGTTTAAAATTTCAAACAAATAATAGCTAAAAAATTACGATTAGATTCAAGTTACATTATTCAATTTCTTTAACAACATCATCTTCAATTTTCAGGTTTTCGATAATAAAATCCTGACGGGTAGGTGTGTTTTTGCCCATATAAAATTCCAATAAATCCGGTACAATATCTTCTTTTTTCATAATCACAGGGTCAAGACGCATGTCTTTTCCTATGAAATATTTAAACTCCGATGGCGAAATTTCACCAAGTCCTTTAAAACGAGTTATTTCGGGATTTGTTCCAAGCTTTTTTATTGCATCACGTCTTTCTTCGTCGTTATAACAATAAATTGTTTCTTTTTTGTTTCTAACTCTGAATAAGGGAGTTTGAAGTATATATAAGTGTCGGTTTTTTATTACATCGGGGAAAAATTGCAAGAAAAATGTAATTAATAATAATCGGATGTGCATTCCGTCAACATCGGCATCGGTTGCTACCACAACATTATTATATCTAAGATTTTCAATGCCTTCTTCAATATTTAGTGCCGATTGAAGCAAATTAAATTCTTCGTTTTCGTAAACAATTTTTTTTGATAATCCATACGAATTCAACGGTTTACCTTTAAGACTGAATACAGCCTGAGTAGCAACATCTCTCGAAGTTGTAATAGAACCGCTTGCCGAATCGCCTTCGGTTATAAATATTGTTGAGTCTAATTTTCGTTCGTCGTTTGAAGTATAATGAATTTTGCAATCACGCAATTTTCGATTATGCAGATTTGCTTTTTTTGCTCTCTCGCGGGCTAATTTCTGAATGCCCGAAATAGCTTTTCGTTCTTTTTCCGATTCTATTATCTTATTAAGTAAAATACTAGCTGTTTCTGGATTTTTATGAAGATAATTATCGAGTGAATTTTTTACAAAATCAATTATAAAATTCCTTACCGAAGGACCTTTTGGTGTCATATCTTTTGAACCAAGCTTAGTTTTTGTTTGTGATTCAAAAACAGGCTCTTCAACTTTAATCGAAATTGCTGCTATTATTGATGTTCTGATGTCAGAAGCATCAAAATCTTTTTTATAAAATTCGCGAATTGTTTTTACGATTGCTTCTTTGAAAACTACAAGATGTGTTCCGCCCTGAGTTGTATGTTGCCCATTTACAAACGAATAGTATTCTTCACCATATTGCGTTCCGTGAGTAAATGCAATTTCTATGTCTTCGTCTTTCAGGTGAATAATTGGGTACAAGCCAGGTGTGCTCATGTATTCATTTAGAAGGTCGTATAAGCCATTTTTGGAATAAAATTTTGCACCGTTAAAGTTAATTGTAAGTCCGGCATTAAGAAAAACGTAATTTTTCAGCAACGACTCAATGTATTCTGAAAGAAAATGATAGTGTCCAAAAATTGTATCATCGGGTGTAAATTTTACTGATACACCATCTATTTCTTCAGTTTTCTGAATGGGGTTATCGCTTACGATTTGCCCTTCGGAATATTCAATTGTTTTAACTTCGCCACAACGAAACGATTTAATAATAAATGATTGCGAAAGTGCATTAACCGCCTTAATACCAACGCCATTAAGCCCTACAGATTTTTTGAAAACTTTAGAATCGTATTTTGCACCGGTATTCATTTTATAAGAAACATCAAGGACTTTACCAAGTGGAATTCCACGACCATAATCACGAATTGATACTTCTTTTTCGTTTAGATTTAGTTCAATGTTTTTACCAAAGCCCATCATATACTCGTCGATAGAGTTGTCAATTGCCTCTTTTATAAGCACATAAATTCCATCATCGCGAGACGAACCATCGCCAAGTTTCCCGATATACATTCCGGGGCGTTTGCGAATATGCTCCTGCCAGTCGAGCGTACGAATACTATCTTCGGTGTAGTTTTCCAACATTTTTTAGCAAAATTTTAGCAAATATAGTTAAAATGCAAGTTTCAGGATTATTTGTTTATTAACAACAATGTTAATTTTACCAAATATCAGCAATTGATATAAGTTTTATTAAATAGAATTATTAAAAATTTTGTGATTTTTTTTGTAGCCTCACCGGGAATCGAACCCGAATTTACAGTTTAGGAAACTGTCGTTCTATCCATTGAACTATGAAGCCGATTTATTTGCAAATATCGTAAAATTCAAAGAATTTTTTACTTTTTTACTTTGAGTTTTTGGCTTTTACCTTTTGTCTTTAGACTTTTAATAGCTTCCTTTAGCTATTACTCCT
>MENC01000069.1:0-749 GCA_001768155.1 Bacteroidetes bacterium GWA2_30_7 | reverse complement strand
CACCATGTCCTGAAAAACCTGTACATGTTTTAACAAAATCGGCATCGGCTTTTTTGGAAATTTCACATGCAAGAATTTTTTCGTCTTCAGTTAGCAAACCTGTTTCTATAATAACTTTCAGAATTGTATTACTGCGGCAAGCTCTTTTTATTGCTCTGATATCGTTTTCAACTAATTTTAACTCTCTGGATTTTAATGCTCCAACATTAATTACCATGTCAAGTTCGTTTGCTCCGTTTGCAATTGCACTTCTTGCTTCAAATGCTTTGCTGCGGCTATCCATTTCGCCTAATGGAAAACCAATTACAGAACAAATTAAAATTCCGGAACCGCGTAATCGTTTTGCTACAAAAGGAACCCAAGAGGAATTTACACAAATCGATTTGAATTTGTATTTACGGGCATCGTCGCAAAGTTGTTCAAATTGTTCTTTGGTTGATTCTGGTTTGAGTAATGTATGGTCAATATATCCGGCTAATTGTATTGCCGAAATCGTTTGTTTTGGTGCTGATTTATTTGAACCTTGTTGATTCATTTTTTCAGTTAATCGCGACATTACTTCTTTCGTAATTTTGTCTATCAATTCGCTATGTTCCATATATCAATTTATAATTTTTGAATTTAAATATTACTTTTTAAATATTACATATTACATCATGAATTCCCTCTTTCAACAGCCATCATTTTGTTTATTCTTGGCAAATGTCGCCCTCCTTCAAAACGGGTTTCAAGCCATAGTTTTGCCATGA
>MENC01000068.1 GCA_001768155.1 Bacteroidetes bacterium GWA2_30_7 | reverse complement strand
GGGTTCTATTGCAGGTGCTCAAATTGCAGTTTCAATCGAAAAAACGTTATTAGAGAAAATAATAGCAGTACTAATGATTCTAATGTTATTTTTTATTATTTATAAGCCACAAAAGTGGATTATAGGAAATATAGATACTAAAAAAAGAAAAATTACTGCTTTTCATTTGTTTATATATTTTTTAATAGGCATTTATGGAGGTTTTATTCATATTGGAGTTGGAATTTTACTGTTATTTGCACTTGTAATATTATCGGGTTTTGATATTGTTAAGGCAAATGCATTAAAAGTTTTTATTGTTTTATTATATAGCCCCTTCTCATTATTAATTTTTATGCTTCATAATCAGGTAGAATATGCAGTTGGCTTGATTTCGTCTATTGGGAACTTATTTGGAGGAATTGTTGCTGCTTATTTTGCAATATCTTGGGGTGGAAATTTCTTAAAATGGTTTCTGATTGCTATTATTCTTATTTCTTCAAGTTATTCATTGGGTTTGTTAGATTTAGTTTATAATTTATTAGCCTAATATTCAGATGATAATATAATTGCTTATAAAATTTTTACTAAATTGCTTTTATAGAATGAAAATGAAAAATATATTTGCATAATTATTAACCAAAAGTAAATTAAAAATGGCATACAAAATTAATGATGATTGCACAGCTTGTGGTACTTGCATAGACGAATGTCCGGTTGAAGCTATTTCAGAAGGTGATATTTATGTAATTGACCCTGATACATGTACAGATTGTGGTGCATGTGCAGATGTTTGTCCAGTTGAAGCAATTCATCCTGCTTAAAAAAACAATTTTTTTTATGGAGCTGTATTATTTTATAATACAGCTTTTTTTTTGAATAAATTTGAAAAAATCAAAATTAATTGGAAAAAAAAAGCTATCGTTTTTCGATAGCTTTTAAATTGATTATACAATACCTAATTTTTTCTTGACTAGAGGAAGAAGATCTTCGCTTTCTGATGAAAAATAAAGAATTACACCAAGACTAACGTCTAATACATAAATGTAACCTTTTTCTTTTGCAATTTCTTCTATAGCTTTTTTAGCTTTATCAATAATTGGTTGCAATAACTCAGCTTCTTTCTTTTCTAATTGTTCTTGAGCTGTTGATTGAAAAGTTTGAATTCTGGTTTGTAAGTCTTGTAATTCGGTTTCTTTTGATTGTTTTACTAAATCTGTAAGAGTTTCCTTTTTTGCTAGATAATCTTTATACTTTTTTTGCATTTCGTCCTGCATTGCAACTAGTTCAGTTTCTAAAGTACTTGCTTCTTCCTGAAGTTTTTTCTGAGCTGCTTCTTTTTCTGGCATTGAAGTTATTAACGCTTGAGAATCAATGTGTGCAAACTTCCCTTTTGTTTGTGCATTTACATTTGTAAAAACACTTAATACAAATAAACTAATTGCTAATAAATAAGATAATTTTTTCATTTCCATAAATTTTTGTTTTGCAAATATATAAATTAATTTTTATATCCTAATTTTTTTAATATTTCATCACTTTTATCAAACTTTGGGTCGGTAAATAACATATTTGTTCCGCTGGATGTATCAAATATTGCTGCATAGCCACCTTCTGTAGCAATGTCTTTTACAGCGTTATATACATCATCCTGAATAGGTTTCACTAATTCTTGCCTTTTTTTGTATAATTCACCTTCTTTACCAAAATATTTTTTTTGTAATTCTTTTACTTCTTTTTCTTTAGCAATTATTGCATTTTCTCTTTTTGATTTCATTTCTTCGGTAAGAAGAACTTTTTCTGCTTGAAAATCTTTATACATTTTATCAATTTCAGTATAATATGCTTCAATTTCTTTTTGCCATTCTACAGAAATTTGGTCAAGTTTGTCTTGTGCAGTCGCATAAGAAGGGATGTTTTTTAAAATGTATTCAGTGTCAACAAAAGCAAATTTTTGAGCGTAAGATACAGTTGATAATGCTATTATCAATAATGAGTTGATTAAAATAGTTTTCATAATCAAAAAATTTATTAGTTATTATTATTAAAATTGTTGTCCAATTACAAAATGGAATTGACTTTTATTTCCTCCATACTTTTTGATGGTTTCATCAAATCCGTAACCCCAGTCAACTCCTAACATTCCAAACATAGGTAAAAATATTCTAACACCAACTCCTGCTGAACGTCTTATATCAAAAGGATTAAATTCTTTAAATTTATACCAAGAATTTCCACCTTCGGCAAAAGTTAACACATAAAATGTTGCAGATGGATTTAAAGATAAAGGATAACGAATTTCTAAAGTATATTTATCATAAATATTTGCTCCCCTATCTGGTGTCAAAGAACCACTGTCATAGCCTCTTAAAGATATTGTTTCACGTCCGTAAAGATTATATCCAGATAAACCATCACCTCCAACATAGAACCCTTCAAATGGTGATGGTCCGATAGCTCTATTATATAATCCTAAGAAGCCAAATTCGGCACGGGCGTTCATTACCAAATTTCCTGCCAAGTTTGTAAACCATGATGATTTAAATGTCCATTTATGATATTCTACCCATTTATATTTTGCACTGTCAGACATAGTTGTGTAGTCTTTATTATTGAATGCAGAGAATGGTGGGGTTAATTGAAGTGCTAATGAAAACGATGAACCTTTTCTAGGGTAAATTGGAGCATCAATTGAATTTCTTGCGAAAGTTGTACTGAAGCTGATATTATTTGCTCTTCCGTTATCAAAAAGAAATGCATCCCATTTATCAAGATTATAAAACTGATAACTTAATTCGTTATAAAGAGTGAAAAAATCGTCGGGCCAATAAAGTCTGCGACCTAATCCCAGTGCAATTCCTGATATTTTTATAGATTTTCTTCCTTCTGATGATTTTTTTACTCCATTAGTTTGTATTGTATGATAAAGTGAAACTGTTAATGAGTTTGGTTTTTTACCACCTAACCATGGTTCAACAAATGACATATTATATGCTTGATAATATGAACCATTTGATTGGGCTCTAACACTTAACCTTTGTCCATCGCCAGAAGGTAATGGTCTCCAAGCATTTTTGTTAAGGATATTGCTTGCCGAAAAATTATTGAATGAAACTCCAAGTGTTCCAACAATCATTCCTGCACCCCATCCACCAGATAATTCAACTTGGTCTGAAGGCTTTTCTTCTACAATGTATTCAAGGTCAACTGTTCCTTCGGTTGGGTTTGGAGTTGGATTTACGTTTAACTTTTCGGGGTCAAAATATCCTAATTGAGCTAATTCACGTTGTGTTCTAATAATATCGGAGCGATTAAAAAGTTGTCCAGGTTTTGATCTAATTTCTCTTCTAATTACTCTATCATTAGTTTTGGTATTTCCAGTAATAATAACATTATCAATGATAGCTTGCTTTCCTTCATAAATTCTAATTTCCAAATCAATAGAATCATTATCTACTAAAACTTCTACTGGTGTTGCTGAAAAAAATAAATAACCATCGTCAAGGTATAATGAACTAACACTATTTTGGTCAATAATTAATTTATTATCAAGAACTGACTGGTCGAAAATATCACCTTTTTTAATTCCTAATGATTCTGATAACTTTTCGGTTGTGTATTTAGTGTTTCCATTCCAAGTAATATTACGAAAATAATATTTATTTCCTTCATCAATTGAAATATTAATATTTAATCGTTTTTCATTAAATTTATAAACAGAATCGGAAATAATTTTGACATCTCTATATCCTTTAGAATTATACTTTTCAATAATTTTAGCTTTATCGTCTTTAAAAGTAATCTCAGTGTATTTTGATGTTTTAAAAATATGATACCAAGCTTGTTGTTTCGTATCTTTCATAAATCGGCGTAGTTTTTTTTCTTTGAAAACACTATCGCCTTTAAATGCTATTTCATTTATTTTTACTCTTTTTCCCTTTTCAACATTTATTTTAAGAATAGTATTATTAACCATTAATGAATCATCAATTTTAATGATTTCAACAGTATTATTATAAAAACCTTTGTCGATAAAATGATTTCGAATAATGTTTTTAGAATTATTGATTATGTTTTCAGTAACTTGAGAGCCTTTAACTAATTTTATTTTTTCTCTTAAATCGTCTGCTTCTGATTTGTTAACACCGTTTAAACTAAATTTTGATAAACGTGGTTGTTCTTGTAAATAAATTTCAAGAAAAATAACATTTCCTATTAATTTATTAACTGAAATTTTAATATCTGAAAATAATCCTTGTTTCCACAAATTTTTGATTGCATCGGAAATTATATCACCAGGAATAGTAATAGAATCTCCAATATTTAACCCCGATAAATTTATTATTACATTATGGTCAAGGTATTTAATTCCAGTAACATTAATGCCTCCAATTTCGTAATCTTTAATGTTTGAATAGTTTATATTTTCTAAATTATCACCTTCGATAAGTTGCGAGTATGTATTATAATGGATAAGAAATAATAAGAAAAATGCGAAGAAATATTTACTCATTTTATTTGTTTCTAATTTGTTCACTTGTTTGTCCAAATCGGCGTTCTCTATTTTGAAGGTCAAAGATAGCTTCATAAAAATCATTTCTGTTAAAATCGGGCCATAATTTTTTTGTAAAATATAATTCTGAATAAGCTATTTGCCATAACAAAAAGTTACTAATACGATATTCTCCACTTGTTCGGATTAATAAATCAGGATCAGGAATATCATGAGTTGTTAGATATTTAGAAAATAATTCTTCTGTAATAATATCATTTGTAACAATTTCATTTTTAATGTCTTGATTAAGTTTGTTAATAGCGTTAATAATTTCCCATCTTGAACTATAACTTAATGCAAGAACTAGTGTTAGACCAGTATGTTTGGATGTAATTTCGATAGCTTTTAATAATTCTTTTTGTACTTTTTTGGGTAAACTTTCGGTATTTCCAATTGTGAGTAAACGGATATTATTTTTAATTAGTGTTTTTATCTCTTTATTTATTGAGCTAACTAATAAAGACATTAACGTGTTAATTTCAAATATTGGTCTGTTCCAATTTTCAGTTGAAAATGCGTAAAGAGTTAAATATTTAATACCCAATTCAGCACTTGCTTCTGTAACTTCACGAACTGAATTTACTCCATTTTTATGACCAAATGAACGAGACTTTCCAAGTGATTTAGCCCATCTGCCATTTCCATCCATTATTATTGCAACATGGCAAGGTAAATTCTGTTTATCAAGTTTATTAATTATATTATCCATAAATTATATTTACCAATATGCTGGACATGGAATGTTCTTTTTTGTTTTAATTTTATAAGTAAAGAATATAGAAGCTAATGAATACCAGTCTTTTTGATGAGAATTTCCAATTTGTTTGTTTAAATAATTTGGTTCATTATTGTTTGTTTTATTACCTGATACTAAATCTATATAGTCGGTAAATGTTTTATAATATTTCCATTCTGCACCTATACTAAATTTTTGATTTATATAGTATTTATATCCTAACCCAAATGGAATTGCAACCTGATAAGGTTTAGGTACATTATTTGCTATAAAAAATGTAAAACCTGCTGCAACATAAGGAGTTATTCTTTTTTTTTCATCTTCAGGAACAAATTCAAAAAAATTAAATTCGCCTTGTAAGGTATAATCTATTAAACTTGTAGAAAAGCTTAAATTTCTTTTATTTTGATAATTTGAAGTTGATTTAGAGTCACTTCCAGATAAAGCACCCATATTTATACTCATTCTAATAGCGTATCTACTGTCGATATTGTATCTAAACAAAATTCCAGCAGCAAAATTAGGTGAGTAAAAAGGTATGCTTTGATTAAATTCTCCTTGATAATAATTAACACCTGCAAGAATCCCTAAATCAACTTTTCTTTGAGCAAATGATAAAGAAAGATTAATTAAATAGATATATAAAATTAGATATAAAACTTTTAACATGAGAAGAAATAGATTTAGAATTTTGGTAATCCACTTCTTGTAGTTCTTAATTTATAAGTGAAAATTAAATTTAATAACATGTAGTTATCGTTGGATTTATTTCCAGGACTGATATCTTTATGATTGTCAATGAAATCAGTAAAAGTAAATCTGTTGCCATATTCAAGCCCAATGTTAAGTTTTCTATTTACACCATATTTTAATCCAATACCAACGGGAATAGATAACTGGTAAGTTTTATATGGTTCACCAGTGCTATAAGATGGTTGCCCATCAATATGAATTCCATCTATTTTAGTTTTTGGGTGGAACGAAAATCCAGCAATACCTGCAAATAAATATGTGTTAATATGCAACTTTTGCAAGCTTCTTATATTCGAAACGGTATATCTTCGCCCATATCTTTCTTTTACAACAGAAAATTCTGCTGTCAGTGATTGTTCAAATAAAGGAGAGCTAAAGCTTTCGTTTCGACCTTGTCTATCAGGATTTCCTGAGTATTTATCGTTACCACTTACATAAGTATATAAAATGTTTACTTTCAGTGCAATTCTTTCAACAATTTTATATCTTGCTCCAACAAAAAATGCTGGACGTGAAGCACCAAAGTCAATATCTTTTACAGAAATAATTGATTGTCCTCCTTTTCCTGCACCACCACCTAAATCACCAAAAAAATTAGAATAACCTATCCCAAAAAGTACTTCATATCTGTATCTTTTCCACTTTTGAGCGTTTGAAATATAAGGAATAATCAGTATAAGTATAAAAAATATAAACTTTTTCATTAAACTTTTAGAACAATTTGAACGCAAATGTATTAATCTTTTTTAAATTTAATAATTTTTTTTAGAATTTAGGCAAACCCCCTCTTGTAGTTCTCATCTTATATGTAATTGTAATTTGTAAAAACATATATGCATCTTTATTAAAAGAATCGCCTCTTTGTGAGTTGGCACCTGTCCAACCTTCTGGTCCTATTGATGGGTTTGAAAGTTCAGCAGCAACATCTCCTTTTGCTTCTCTTAATAATTCTTTATCATAATAAGTTGTACTAACATCGTCAATATAATCTGTAAAAGTTTTCCTAACTCCATATTCTAAACCCATACTAAGTTTTCGATTTAAGCTATATTTTATTCCTATTCCAATAGGAATAGAAACTTGTACTCTGGAGTATTTTTTTCTAGTTGGGACTAAGCCTTGGCCTTCAGTAGATAATGGTGCAAGTGAATACCATTTTCCATTATATTGTGCTCTAGGATTAAAATAGAAAACCGCAATTCCGGTAAAAAGGTATGTATTTGTTTTGAAACCTTTAACTCCTCTAACTTTTCTTAAATTATATTTGTGCCCAATTTTTTCTCTAATAAGTGAATATTCTCCTAATACTGATAATTCTATAATGGGCGAACGAAAACTTAAATTTCTATTGTTTCTGTAAATTTCTTTAGTAGTATTATCATCTCCTTTTAATCTCCCATAAGTTAAAGCACCTTTAACTGCTAAATATTCTTCAATTTTATATCTTAGTCCTACACTGAATAACGGCCTTGTTAATGATATTTCCAAGTCTCTGATTGAATTAGTTCCTACTTGATCTCTTCCTCCTAATTCTCCAAGGAAACCTGTTCCTCCTATTCCAAAAACAAATTCATATCTAGATTGTTTCCATCTGCCACTTCGTCTTCTTTGCGCTGAACTAATATCGCAAATAATTAATATTAAGAATATTGCTAAAACAATATGTTTAATCATAAAGTGTTTTTAATCAATTTTTAATTTTGGTAAAAATATATAATATTTAATAAAAAGCAAATCTAATATTTTTTTTAAAATTGACAAAATCAGTTATTTAATAAATTAATTTCTTTTATCTTCTCCCCACATGAGTTTCGTTCTCAGTGTTTTAAAAAAATTTTGATTGTTCAATTTAATTAGATTGACTTTAAAATCAGCCTTTTCAACAATTATTTCAACATTTTTGTCAAGTATTTTTGAGCGATAGTCAAGTGATGCCAGGTAATTATTACTTCTTGTTTCAATTTTAAGTAATATTTTATTGTTATCATTTATAATTAAGGCTCTTACGTTTAAATTATGAGGGGCTAATGGTGTTATAATTAAATTGTTTGAATCGGGTACTACAATTGGTCCTCCAGCACTTAAAGAGTATGCGGTAGAACCTGTTGGTGTAGAGATTATTAG
>MENC01000067.1:1458-9522 GCA_001768155.1 Bacteroidetes bacterium GWA2_30_7 | reverse complement strand
ATAGCAGCAGCATTAATGTTGAAAGGCTTATCTCCTGGTGCAGCATTGGTTTTTTTGATGGCTGGTCCGGCAACCAATGCTGCTACAATTACAGTTATTGGAAAGGTTTTAGGAAAAAAATCATTGTTTTTCTATCTATTTTCAATAATTACAGGTGCTTTACTTTCTGGAATATTAATTGATTATGTTTTGCCAACATCTTGGTTTAGTTATGTATTAAGTCAAGAACATAATCATAATCACTCAATGGGGTGGTTTGTATATGTACAATATACATCAACCATAATTCTTATTTTATTGATGTTAAATGGCTATTTTATCAAGTATTTTAAGAAAACTAAAACTGAAATTATACAAAATAATATTATGAAAAGTATTAAAATTACTGTTAATGGAATGACTTGCAATCATTGCAAAGCAACTGTTGAGAACAACATTAAAAAAATTGATGGAATATCAGATGCAGTTGTTGATTTAAGCAAAAATGAAGTTAGTATTTCCGGTGAAAATATTGATTTATCAAAAATCAAAAATGTTGTAGATGGGTTGGGTTATGAGTTTGTGGAAAAATAGTTATTATTGTTGTATATACTGCAAACGGTTTTTATTGAACTGAAATTGTTAAATTGCTTAAAGTCAATTGGTAATCGTATTGAAAAGAATAAAAATAACAATTTAACATTTCGGCAAACTCAATGTACCGCAAATACTTAATATCCAAACGATTTTGAAAGCTTTCCGATAAATCAGAACAAGTCGTGCCGAACATGTTTCAGTATTGAACATTGAGTTATTGAAATTTATTTGTTATTTGGATTTTCGAATTTATGATTTAATATTGGAATATCTATATAATTATCTGATTTATGTATGTATCACAGTATATACAATTATATTGATTTATTGTTATGCGTTTTAATTAATTTATTAATAAAGTGCATTGCTTCTAAAGCTTGCCGTTTTGAACCCACAATTCTAATATATTCTTGTTTTTTTTCATTTTTAAAAGTTAAAATATATTCTCTATCTTTTTTTGTTGTGCTAACATGCACAATCAAATTCAATGGGTTATAGGAACTTTTATTATATTGAATAGATTCAATTTCTTCAAATTTATAACTTTGATATGTATTAAATAATTTCAAAGGTCGTCTAATCTCAATCTCAAATCTATCATAATATACAATAAGATACGCAATTGCAGTAAAATTAAAAACAATAAATATCGAACTTAACAAAATTGAAAATGCAAATGGATTGATTTTAAAGTTATAAGCTACTATTCCAAAGACAATTAACAGAATTAATCTTATGAAATATATTAGTAATTTATTCGATTCAATTTTATGAAGAATGGTATTTTTCAAAATTATTTTCTAAGGTTCTTTTAATAAAATCATTTTTAATTGTTATTGACTATTTTAATATCTCAATAACCTCCTCAACCACAACATTCTTCTGCTCACCGGTTTTCATATTTTTCAAAGTAATCAGGTTTTCGAGCATTTCCGATTCGCCCACTAATGCAACAAATGGAATTTTTTTATTGTCTGCGTAGGACATTTGTTTTTTCATTTTTGCATGTTCGGGATATAACTCAGAGTTTATTCCTGCGTTTCTGATTTGTTGTAAAAGTTTTAAGCAAAATATTTCCTCTTTTTCGCCAAAATTTACAAACATTAGTTTTGTAGATGTATTGCCGGATTCGGGAAACTGTTTTAACTCATTCAAAACATCGTAAATTCTGTCTGCTCCAAATGAAACGCCTACGCCGGAAACGTCTGGCATTCCGAATATTCCTGTTAAGTCATCGTAACGTCCACCGCCACAAATACTTCCAAATTCTATATTTTTGGCTTTTACTTCAAAAATTGCCCCTGTGTAATAATTCAATCCGCGGGCAAGTGTAATATCAAATTCTACATCTGCTTTACAATCAATGTTTTCTAAATAATTATAAATTGTAGAAATTTCTGTTAAACCTTCTTGTCCAATTTCGGAGTTTTGTAATATTTTTTGCAATTCTGCAATTAATTTTTTTGATGTTAAATTCTTTGAAGCAAGTTCAAAAAAAGGTTTTAAAAGCTTAATTGCTTTTTCGGAAATTCCTTTTGTAACAAGTTCTTCTATAACTTTTTCGACTCCGATTTTTTCAATTTTATCGATTGCAACAGTTATATCTGTAATTTTTTCTGATTCGCCAATAAAATCGGCAATTGCAGTCAGAATTTTTCTATTATTTAGTTTTATAACTATTGGAATATTCAGTTTTGTAAAAATCTCATCAATGATTTGAATCAGTTCAAGTTCGTTTAATAATGAGTTACTTCCAATAATATCAACATCGCATTGGTAAAATTCTCTGTATCTGCCTTTTTGTGGTCTATCTGCACGCCAAACAGGCTGAATCTGATAACGTTTGAATGGAAATGCTATATTGTTTTTATTCATCACAACGTAACGTGCAAAAGGAACTGTTAAATCGTAACGTAGAGCTTTTTCTGAAATAAATGGAAGGATTTCTTTAGAAGTTTTTAAATTATTATTGTTTTCGATGGCTTTCTCAAAGAATTCTCCCGAATTTAAAATCTTAAAAATCAATCTATCTCCTTCATCGCCATATTTTCCAAGCAAAGTTGTTAGATTTTCCATTGCAGGAGTTTCTATTGGCAAAAAGCCAAATTTCTGAAAAACAACTTTTATGGTATCGAAAATATAGTTTCTTCGAAGCATTTCTTCTGGATTAAAGTCGCGAGTACCTTTTGGTATTGAGGGTTTAATAGTTTGAGGTTTCATGTTTAAGATTGTTTGAAGTTTGAGTTTTGTAGCTTGTGGTTTGAAGTTATTAGTTGTTTGGTTAAATCTAAAATCGTAAATCTTACTTCCATCCAGCCGGGTCTTTTCTCCATTCCGAGAGATTTGCTACATCTTCGGCTTTTATATATCCTATTTCTAGTGCATGTTCGATAAGTGCATTGTAATTGCTGAGTGTGTATAATTCACAATTTTGTGCAGCAAAATTATCAATTGCGGTGGGAAAATTGTACGAAAATATTGCAACCATTCCCAGAACCTCACAATCTTTTTGTCGAAGTGCATCAACAGCTTTAAGGCTGCTCCCTCCTGTCGAAATTAAATCTTCAACTACTACAACTTTTTGACCTGCTTTCACATCGCCTTCAATCAGGTTTTCCATGCCATGAGCTTTTGGAGTTGAACGAATATAAACAAACGGGAGTTCCATTTTATCGGCAACTAACGCTCCTTGTGCAATAGCACCGGTAGCAACTCCTGCAATAAGCTCAACATCAGGAAATTTTACATTAATTAAATTTACAAATTCATCACGAATATAACGTCTTATTGCAGGATACGATAATGTTTTTCGATTATCGCAATAAATTGGCGATTTCCAACCCGATGCCCATGTAAAAGGATTTGTAGGTTCGAGTTTAATTGCTTTAATTTGTAATAGGTTTTGAGCTATTTGTTTTTCTGTTTTCATATTTTAAAATGTATAAAGTATTTTATAATGACCGAACTGTTTATATTACAGATGATGTCAGCAAATATATAAAAAATCATGATGGAATTTTTGCAAAATATGTAAGTAAAAGTTCATTAAAAATTTGCGTTGACAAATTCCTTAAAAATGAGCAAATTAAAGAATTGTTCTTATTCTATCACGATTTCAATGAGTTAGACTTTATTTTTCGTTCAATTTTCACACAAATTGATGCAGCAGGCGGGGTTGTAAAAAATAATAAAAATCAGATTTTAGCAATTTTCAGAAACAATAAATGGGATTTACCAAAAGGCAAAGTTGAAAAAAACGAAGACTTTAAACAAGCTGCAATCAGGGAAGTATGCGAAGAATGCGGAATTAGTGATGTTGTAATTACAGAAACGTTGAAGCCTACATTTCATATTTATAAAATAAATGATAACTGGGTTTTGAAGAAAACTTACTGGTTTGAAATGAAATATGAAAAAGACGAAAAACTCAAACCTCAGTTAAAAGAAAATATTACAGAAGTTAAATGGTTTAATAATCAAAATCTTAATATAATTTTACAAAATTCATATTCATCTATTAAAGAAGTATTAAACGAAACTACAAATTAATTATGTTTTTATGGAATGATAGCTATTCAGTCGGCATCGAAGAGATTGATAATCAACACAAGGAGTTGCTAAGTTTAATTGCTAAATTATTTAATGGCACACGATTCAAAAAAAATATAGACGAAATTTCAGATATTACTGATGAACTAACTAACTTTGCAATAGTTCATTTTCAATTAGAATATAACTATATGACAAAATATAGTTATCCTGACATTAAAGCTCATACAGATGAACATAATGAAATTACTAGAAAATTAAATGAATTTAAATTCGGATTAAAAAATTATAATGTTGATGATTTTGCTTCAGAACTCATGGTTTTATTGAAAAAATGGTTTGTAAGTCATTTAACATTAACTGATAAAAAATTATACGAATATTTAAAGACTCTTAAAGTAGATTTTAGTAAACTATAAAAAAATTATGAAGAAATCGAAGTCTGGTTTCTTTAAAAGAATTTTCAAACTTTTAATTAAATCAATAATTATTTTTCTTGTGCTATCGGTTCTTAGTACACTTTTTTTTCGATTTGTACCAATTCCTTTTACACCATTAATGATTATTAGATTAGCTCAACAAACATTTGGTGATAAAGATGTTACATTTAAAAAAGATTGGGTTTCGATAGACGAAATGTCGAAAAATGTTGTTATTGCGGCAATTGCGGCAGAAGACCAGAAATTTCCTGAACATTGGGGCTTTGACATTGAATCGATTGAAAAAGCAATGAAAAATAATCAAAAAAAGAAAAGAATAAAAGGCGCCAGTACAATTTCGCAACAAACAGCTAAAAATGTTTTCTTATGGCCCCACAGAGACTGGATTCGTAAAGGGTTTGAAGTTTATTTTACATTTCTTATTGAAACAATTTGGAGTAAAGAAAGAATTATAGAAGTTTATTTAAATGTTGCAGAATTAGGAAACGGCGTTTATGGAATTGAAGCTGCATCGCAAAAATATTTTAAAAAATCTGCACTAAAATTATCAAAATCTGAAGCAGCTTTAATTGTTGCATCGTTACCAAATCCAATAAAGTTTAATCCATCTAAACCATCGAATTATATGCTCGGACGACAACAATGGATTTTAAGGCAAATGAATAATATTGAACCATGTATTGATTTAAAATAGAATTTTAATATCAAAAAAAAGACCGTCCTAAAAGGACAGTCTTTATAAATTAATTATCTAAAAAATTATCTTGAATAAGTATAAACAGTTGTAACAACTTGTTTTTCACCTGATGCATGAGGTGTGTAATTAGGATATGTTCCAGTTGTATAGTCAGTATATGAAGGTAAACTAGCATTTGTAGATACAAAAGTAACTGTAAGACTTGTTGCTGTTACTACATAAGTTCCATAAGTTACAGAACCACTTTGATTATAAGCAGTTCCAGCACTATAACCATTACTTAATTTCATTCTTGCGTTATCTAAAATAACGAAAGCTCCATCATTCATATAATTACCGTTTTCATCTGATTTTATTATAGTACCTTCAGGCATAAATTCATGCTTTTCAGTATAAGTAACAGATGATGCTTTTGACATATTTTGATAACCACCATTATACGTTCCTGCATTAATAGCAGTAAATGATGCACCATCTCTCATATCTGTAACGTCTTTTGATACAAAATTCCATTTACCAACTATACTAACACCTGTTGTACCACCAACTGTTATATTAATTGTTTTTGAATTCATAAGTGTGTGATTAACAGCGTAAACAGTTAATGTTACTGCATAAGTTCCATTAATAGTATAAACATGAGTTTGAGTTGGTCCATTTTCTAATTGAATGCTTCCGTCACCAAAATCCCAGTCAAATTCTTCTGCATCAGTTGAAGTGCTTGTAAAAGTAACAACTTCGTTTGCAACAATAGTTGTTTTTGAAGCTGTAAAATTTGCAACCGGTGTTTTAGAATCTGTAATAGTTATGTCAATATTAGTAGCATCAGCAGGGCTTTTGCCATTTCGTTTTGCAGACATCAAACTTACTGTATAAGTTCCTGTTTTTTGGTAAACATGTGTTTGCATTTTTTGAGTTGACGAAGATTGTGTTCCATCTCCGAAATCCCACATTGATACTGCTGCATCCGTTGAAGTATTAGTAAAAGTTATTACTTCTCCTACTTTTGCAGTTGTTAAATCTGAAGTAAAACTAGCCGTTGGCTTTTTGCATGAATAAGCCATCAATATTACTCCTGTAATAGCAATAATTGTTAGTGTTTTAAATGTTTTTCTCATCTGTTTTTTGTTTTTTAAATTAATACTTGTTTTTAATAATTAAGTTACAAACTTAAAAATATTTATTAAGATTTTGTTTTTTTAGAGTTATTTTTTTAAAAAATTGTTCAATTACTTGAAATTACTATTTTTTTTTTTAAATTTAATATTCGTACGTTTTGTTATCTTTTATTTTTTTGGATTCTATATCTGAGTTTGCATAATATATCTACAAATAATTATTGGACTTATTAATAAATTATAACGGCATTTGAAGCAACTATGTAAATGTAATAACGATTGCATAACCTTTCAAACAAAGATTTATTTTACGCAATTTTCGCTAAGAACGCAAGGTTTAAAATTCTTAAATGATTTTTTTCAGTTTTAATTCTATGCTTTTTCTTCCTGCTTTACGTTATAAATTGATTACATAAAGTGAGTTATTTAAAAATTAATATCAATGTTATATTATGAAAATACAATGTTTTTAAATCTGGATTTTGATTAACATTCAATAATCCAAAAGAATATCTCAATTCAGGTGCGAAAATATAATAAAGAGCCTGTTTTTCAAATCCAATTCCAAAGTCAATTGCTAAATCCGAATTTGTTTTATAAATAGAACTTGAATTAATGCTTCTTTCAATTGGTAATTTAAAATCTGGTCCAATCAAAAAATATGGTTTTACTTTTCCTTTTCCTGTTATATAATACAAATGTGCCATAAAATCTAAGCTCGAAGGGAATATTTTGTACGATTTTTTTAAATTGATGTTATTTACGAAATCTACATTACTTTTATTAAAAGAAATTTCGATTTTTGGTGACAAAATAAAATGTTTTGAAATTTTATAATCCATTAATAAACCTAATCTGAAGCCAAACCCATTTGAAATTATAACATTCTCAGGGAGAGTTTCTTTTGCTAAAAGATTTGAATAATTTATACCTAAATTGAATCCAAATCTGATTTTTAAATCTGAATTAATATTTTCAGTTTGTGAGTAAACAATTACTGAAACAAATAACATTGAAGCAATAAAAACAACTTTTTTCATATTCAAAAAAATTTAATTGATTAATATAAAGTAGTCGTTTTGTCATAATTTTAATAGATTTTTTACTTAAACGCTTGATTCAATTTTTTAGTACAAATTTATTTTACTAAAATTTAAACAAATTGATGGTATCAAGTTTACTTAGAAATTTGTTATTCTAAATACAAACTCTAATTTTACATTGATAAAAATTACTACTTGAAAATTACATTTTTAGGAACCGGAACATCGCAGGGAGTACCTGTAATAAGTTGCAAATGTGAAGTTTGTTCTTCTTTAAATGAAAAAGACAAACGTTTACGTTCATCTATTTTAATCGAAATTGATGACAAAGTTTTTGTAATTGATGCCGGTCCAGATTTCCGTCAGCAAATGTTAAGAGAAAATATTTGTAAACTTACTGCTATAATTCTAACTCACGAACATCGCGACCATATTGCCGGATTAGACGATATTAGAGCATTTAATTATATTCACAAAAAACCAATAGATGTGTATGGAGAATCTAGAGTTTTAACAGCTGTTGAACATGAATTTTTCTATGCTTTTAAAGAAAATAAATATCCGGGAATTCCGGAAATGAATTTGAAAGAAATTTCTGAAAAATCTTTTGAGATAGGAGGGGTTAAAATAATCCCAATTCG
>MENC01000067.1:0-1429 GCA_001768155.1 Bacteroidetes bacterium GWA2_30_7 | reverse complement strand
AATCTAAAAACTTTTGTAATAACTTCTTTACGACGAAAAAAACATGTTTCGCATTTTAGCTTAACTGAAGCGTTGGAAATTATAGAAATCTTAAAACCCGAAACAGCATATTTAACTCATATCAGCCATCAGCTTGGTTTGTACGATGAAGTTTCTAAAAAATTACCTGAAAATGTATATTTGGCTTATGATGGGTTAGTTTTGAAAGTAAATTAGATGAAATTAAGATATATTTCTGAAATTAATTGATGCAAATTTAGAAAACTAAGTGAAACTTTAAGTCATTTAAATTTAGATACATTATTTCTTAAATCTTAAATCGTATTTATTTATTAATTCCTGTAACCTGAATTTCAACACGTTTATCAGCAGTATCACCATTTCCGGTTGGAAATCGTCCTGCTAATCCTGTATAAGAAAGTCGTGTGCTATCAATACCGTTAATTATTAAATAATCATATACTGCTTTGGCACGAGTGAAAGACAAGTTTTTTGTTCCATAAGCATTGTCTGTTCCATCGTCGTAACCGCAACAAACATGTCCAAGGATTTTGATTTCAATTTGTGATTTTTGCTTTAAAACTTCAAGCAAATTCTGTAAAGCAGAATATGATTGTTCTCTGAAAATATGTTCGTTTCCATAGAATAAAATATTGTCTAACACTATTTTATCTCCAATTTTTACACTGTCGGAGAATAATTGCTTTACGATTTTTTTCTCTTCTATAGGTTTGATTTCCTCAACAATTTTTTCAGGTTCTTTATCATTAATGTAAAAGGTTATTTCAACCCTTCTGTTTTCAATTCTCTGAGTTTTAATATTAATTTTATTTGTGTCTTTCGGCTGAATTTCTCCTTTTCCTTCAATTTTAGAAATTAAAGTACTGTCAACTTTTAGTTCGATTAATTTTTGTTTTACGCTTTTTGATCTGTTTTTTGAGAGAATAAGATTATGTTGCTCTGTATCAAAATCATTGCAATAACCGAAAATATCAATATGGCTTAATTTTACAATTTTTATTGAATCAAGAAAATTTGAAATTTTTGCACTTTCATTTTTGTCAATATCAAACTTATTGGCTGCGAAATAAACTTTTAAAACTGATTGTGATTGAGCAATTACAGAATGTGTAACTGATACAGTTATTAATGCTATAATGAATATTTTATAAGATATATTTTTCAAGGGATTATTTAATTTTAACAATTTAACGCATGAAAAAATAACTTTATTATAAAAGTAATACATTAAATTGTAATTTTGAATTGCAAATTCATTTTCGATTTAGTTATTATTTTTTATTTTGAAGAAGTTATTCATTTTATTTTTTTCTTTAATTTTTGTTTTGGAATCATTTTCACAAGAAAAAAGCTGGAAAAAGGGTTCTATTGTTAACAAATTGAATGATACTATTCAAGGTTTTATCAG
>MENC01000066.1 GCA_001768155.1 Bacteroidetes bacterium GWA2_30_7 | reverse complement strand
CATTGTTTTCTTTGTATCGTGTTTTTGCATTTACACAAGTTTAAAACAGCACAAAAGAATTCAAACAATTTAATAATTAAATAAAATGGAAACAAATTCAATCAACCCTGAAACAGTACAAATACTTTTTGATAAAGTAGAGGACATTAGGCAATTATTGCTAAAAGAAAAAAAAGATTATCCTCTTTCTGAACGTTGGCTTGATATAGCAGAAGCTTGCATGATATTAAATGTGAGCAAAAGAACTTTGCAGAATTATCGCGATAAAGGAATATTGGCTTATAGTCAAGTATCTGGTAAGATATATTTCAAAGCCGCAGATATAGATTTACATCTTAAAAAACATTATCAGGTAGTTTCTGTAAAGTAATTTTTAGCTCAGCTTAATGATGGATTATATTAACATTCCTGTAGAGTTATGCCGATATACCTTGACAAACCATAAAGTAAGTCAGGTACGTTTATTCATATATCTTAAAACAATTTGTAGTGGTCAGTTCAAATTATCTGATGATAAAATAAAAAGCATTTGCAATAATCTTAACTATAAAACTCCAAAAACTTTTAAGGTTCACTTTAATTGGCTTTTAAAACAGGAATGGATAACTATTAATGGCAAATCAGGTTATTACAAAATAAAAGGTTTCATACCACTTGCAAATAAACTAAAGTTAAAATCTGTTCGAGGTGCTATTTTTGAACCACTTGATTTTACTGCTTTCAAACCTTTTATTATTGCAGCAGTGATAACTTATTATATGAATTATAGAAGCAGGAATGAAAGGCTGTCGGAATGCTTAACGGGGCGTCCCAAAAAGTACCGCCTTTCTCCTGCTTTTTTTTCTTTACCTCATCTTTATTTGGCAAAGATACTTAATATATCTAAGTCTCTTGCTGCTACATATCGCAATCTTGCCATAAATGCAGGTTTTATAAAAGTTAAGCGAAGGCTAAATAAATTACCAATTCCTTTAATAGAAAAAAATAACTACAAAAAGTATTTTGCTTCAGAAAAGCAAAACATTAGAGTTATTAATAAAGCTTTGTATGAGCAATTAAACGATGAATTAATTTCAAATGTAATTCTTAGAACAAAGAATAACCTAAAAAAAAATTTAAAGAAAAATGGAAAAAAATTGTACCGATAAACTGGGGTTTTTAAAGGGGATTTTAATTTTCATTCTTTATTCAATCTTTTTTAAAAAAAACTTTTAAATCATGTGTTTAGTCATTATGCTATATGTTTAGTTTAGTTGTTCAGTCTAATATCGTTTTTTAATTTTTCTCAATTTTTTAAATAACCGTTTCATATAAATTAAAATAATTTCATAAAATTACTTTGTTTTTCATATTTTTACCATATCAAATATTAGAAAACCCTGAAATGGTTATTACTGAATATCATGCTAAATATTTTGCATTCGAACTAACAAGACGATATGCTGCTAATAGTTTACAGAAGTTTACTGCATCTTTATCTGATGCACAAGTTGACTTAAACCCGCATCAAGTAGATGCTGCATTGTTTGCTTTTCAATCACCCCTTTCAAAAGGTGCAATGTTAGCCGACGAAGTTGGTTTAGGTAAGACAATTGAAGCAGGTATTGTTATTTCTCAAAAATGGGCTGAACGTAAACGAAAAATATTAATTATTGCCCCTGCGAATCTTCGCAAACAATGGAATCAGGAAATTGCTGATAAATTTTTTATTCCTTCAATTATCCTCGAAGCAAAGTCATTTAATGATGATATTAAAAAAGGCAATTTCAATCCATTTGACCAAAAGGATAATATTGTAATTTGTTCATATCAATTTGCTAGAACAAAGGAAGCATATATTAATTTCAAAAAAAACAATTGGGATTTAGTTGTAATTGATGAAGCACATCGTTTGCGAAATGTTTATAAGCCTAACAATAAAATTGCTAAAGCTATTAAAAGTGCAATTGCAGGTTCTCCCATAATTTTACTTACTGCCACTCCATTACAAAATTCTTTGTTAGAATTATATGGCTTAGTTAGTATTATTGATGATTATGCCTTTGGTGATTTGAAAAGTTTTAAATCTCAATATTCTCGTACTACTCCTGATACCAATTTTGATGAATTAAAAAGAAGATTAGAACCAATATGTAAAAGAACACTTCGCCGTCAAGTATTGCAATATATCAATTATACAAATAGAGTTTGTATAGTGCAAGAATTTACTCCTCGTGAAGATGAACAACGTCTTTATGATTTAGTATCATATTATTTGCAAAGGTCTAACTTATATGCTTTGCCACCAAGTCAGAGGCAGTTGATGACATTAATACTTCGCAAGTTATTGGCTTCATCTACCTATGCTATTTCAGGTACTCTTCAAGGTTTAGCTGACAAGTTAGAAAGCACAGTAACAAAACAAGATTCTATTACACAAAATATAGATGAAGTTTTTGTAAAAAATTATGAATCCTTTGAAGAGGTACAAGATGAATGGATGGAAGAAGATGAAGAAACTACAAAAGAAGAAAGAGTTTATACTTCTACCGAAATTACTGAAATAAAAAAAGAAATTGAATCACTAAACGAATTTAAAAAATTAGCTAAATCAATAACTGTAAATTCTAAAGGAGAAGTTTTATTTACTGCATTAGAAAAAGGTTTTCAAAAATTAGCTGAATTAAAAGCAAACCGTAAAGCAATTATTTTTACAGAAAGCACAAGAACGCAAGAATACCTTAGAAACATTTTAGAAATTAGAGGCTACAAAAATGAAATTGTATTATTTAACGGTAGCAACAACGACCCAAAGAGCAATCAAATTTATCAGGAATGGATTAAAACTCATAAAGGCACAGATAGAATAACTGGCTCAAAATCTGCCGATAAAAGAGCTGCTTTGGTTGATTATTTTAGAGATACTGCAACTATAATGATTGCTACCGAAGCAGCAGCAGAAGGAATTAATTTACAATTTTGCTCATTAGTGGTTAATTATGATTTGCCTTGGAATCCTCAACGAATCGAACAACGTATTGGCAGATGCCACAGATACGGTCAAAAGTTTGATGTTGTTGTTGTTAATTTTCTAAATAACACAAATGCAGCAGACCAGCGAGTTTATCAATTATTAGATGAAAAGTTCCAATTATTTAATGGTGTGTTTGGTGCAAGTGATGAAGTTTTAGGGGCTATTGAAAGTGGTGTTGACTTTGAAAAACGAATTATTAAAATTTACCAAACATGCCGAACAACCGAAGCAATTCAAACTGCTTTTGATTTTCTGCAAAAAGAAATGGAGCCGGAAATAGAACAAGGTATTGACATCACAAGAAAAAAACTATTAGAGAATTTTGATGAAGAAGTGCATGAAAAACTAAGAATAAATTTACAACAAAGCACCGATTATCTTAATAAATTTGAAAATTGGTTGTGGCAGCTAACTAAATATTATTTACAACCTTATGCAACTTTCAACACTTCTGAAAATAGTTTTTACCTTAATAAAAATCCGTTTACCAGCGAACCTATTCATAAAGGACCATATAAAGTAGGGAAGAAGAGTATAGGCGAAAAACTCGAAGTATCAGAATTGCATTCAAATGAAAATCTTTATCGTGCTGGTCATCCATTAGCTCAAAAACTAATTGAAATTTGTAAAAATCAAGAACTGCCTTTGCAAGAATTAATTTTTGATTATTCCAATTGCAAAAAAAATATATTTATTCTTGAAAGCCTTAAAGGCAAACAAGGTTGGTTACAAGCAAAACAAATTTCTATTTCAAGTTTTGAAACCGAAGACCATATTTTATTTGCTGCGTTTGATGACTATGGTAATAATTTAGATTCTGAACAATGCCAACGATTGTTTTCGCTTGAAGCTAAAACAGTATCTTGTAATATTGTCATTACGGATGAAGTGATGAATCACTTTATTGAAATTTATCACTCTCAGCAAATAGGTATAATAGAAGAAAACCGTAATCGTAATAATACATTTTTTGATAATGAAGTTGATAAATTGGAAAAGTGGAGCGAGGATGTTCGTAATAGTATTAAGTTTGAAATTAAAGAATTAGATAAAGAAATTAAAACAAGAAAAACAGAAGCAAGAAAACTGTTAAACCTTGAGCAAAAAGTTAAAGAACAGCGAATTATAAAAGACCTTGAAAAAAAATTAGCCGATAAACGATATAATCAATATCAGAACGAAGATGATATTGAAAAACGAAAAGACAATTTATTAGATGAAGTTGAGCTACGTTTAAGACAACAAACAACTGAATTAAATCTATTTACGATAAGATGGAAAATTGTTTAAAACTTTAACCCAAAAGGTTAATACATTTCCATTTTAATGATTATATTTGCATGAAATTAAATTACAAGAACAGAAAATTAGAAAAGAGCGTGGCTTCATTATCTGCTATTTCTGCAAATTATGGAACAAGAGCTAAACTTGTAAATCAACGCAAAAACGAATTACAAGCAGCACCATCTTTAGAAACAATGAGAAATATTCCAGCAGCTAACTGTCATGAACTAAAAAGCAACTTGAAAGGTAAATTAGCAGTAGATATATCAGGTAACCACCGAATAATTTTTGAACCAACACTTGCCCCTGCACCAACAAAAGAAGATGGTGGGCTTGATTGGAAGCAAGTTACTGAAATTACAATTCTTGTAATAGGTGTAGATTATCATTAAAAAAGCAAAACATTATGTATAAGTCATTAGAAGAAATTGAAAATGCAAAACAAATTATTTCTCCACCTGGTGATACTTTGGCAGAAACAATTGATATCAAGGGAATAAGTCAGCCAATCTTAGCTATGAGAATGGGCAGACCTATTAAAACAATAAATGAAATAATTAAAGGTAAAACAGCAATAACACCAGAAACAGCAATTCAATTAGAAAGAGTATTAGGTATTGAAGCAAATTTTTGGTTAGAAAGAGAAAAGAATTATCGCTTAGAATTAGCTGAAATTGAAGATGCTGTTGCACTTCTTAATACTAAAGATTGGATAGATAATTTTCCATTGGCAGCAATGAAAAATATGCAATGGGTGGTTTACGAAAATACTGTTATAAGTAAAGCAAACGCCCTATATTCCTTTTTTGGTGTATCTGGTCAAGAACCTTATTTCAACTATTATCATAAAAATATATATGAAGCAGCATATAGAATGAGTACCCATAACAACAAAAATCCCTTTGCTGTTTCAGCATGGTTAAAAAAAGGCGAGCATCAAGCAGAAAAAATTAAAGTTGGCAGTTATGATATTTCTAAGTTTAAAAATGCCTTGCTCGAAATTAAAAACATTATGGCTAAACAACCTGCTAATTTCTTTTCTTTACTTCAATCAATTTGTGCCTCAGTTGGAGTAAGAGTAGTTCATACACCTTGCCTCCCTCAAACTATGCTTCACGGCTCTACAAGATGGGTTAATGATACGCCACTTATTCAATTATCTAACCTGTATAAACGTAACGATATTTTTTGGTTTACTTTTTTTCATGAGGCTGGTCATATTATTAAACATGGTAAAAGGGATATTTTTGTAGAAGGTTTAAAATATTCTCCCGATGAACAAATAAAAGAAAATGAAGCAAACGATTTTGCAATAAAATGTACATTCACAAAGGAGCAAGAAAAAGTAGTTTTAGAAAATATTCCTTTAACCCAAAAATCGATTATTGAATTTTCAAATCAATTTAATACCCACCCTGCTATGATTATTGGCAGGCTTGCAAGAGTTAATAAAGAATTAAATGCAATTGGCTTTAAGTTTAATTTTTTCCAAACTATTGATTTAGGTATTTCTTAAATCATACAATTATTAAATCCTTTAAATCATAGTTCAGACAAATGGCAAAACCCCTACAAAAACTCGAACTCACCTGGATAGGCAAAGGCAACGAACCTCAACTCGAACCCCGTATTTTATTAGAAGACCCAACTAAAAGCTTTGGCGATGCCAAAACCGAAAACATGCTTATCAATGGTGATAATTTACTTGCACTAAGAGCATTGGAACAAAACTATTTTGGTCAAATTAAGTGTGTAGCATTTGATCCACCATATAATACTGGTGCTGCGTTTGAGCATTATGATGACAATCTTGAGCATTCTATTTGGTTAAATTTAATGTATCAAAGAATTAAAATATTATATAACTTAATCAGCATTGACGGTAGTTTTTGGGTTGTTATTGATGATAAAGAACTTCACTATCTAAAAGTAATATGTGATGAAATATTTGGTAGAGCAAATTTTATTTCTACTGTTGCTGTCAAATCTTCTACACCAAGTGGGGTAAAAACTGCTCATAAGGAAAAAACAATTATTAAGCAAAAGGATTATCTGTTAATTTACAGAAAGTCAGATAGATTTAGGATTAACCCTCAATATATTAGAAAGTCAGAATGGGATACTCATTTCAATTATTTTTTAAACCCTGATAAAAATAGTGTTTCATCATTTACAGATGTTTTAAAGGAGAAAGGTGTTTTAAGAAGAAATGAAACAATAAAGGATTTTGACATTAACAATACTATACATAGAGAATTTTATTTAAAATATGCGGATTTTATTTGTCAAACACAATCACATAAAAATGAGGAATTAAAGAATAAATCAAGGTCTTTAAAAGATGTGGTTATGCATCATAATGGTATGATGTTTCTTAATGGGAGGCAGCTAACTCCGCTTTCTAATAGCTTAAATGAAGTAGTTTTCAATAATAAAATTGAAAAAGATTTTGCTTTATTATTATGTGATTTTTGGAGTGATGTTGATTTTCAAAATACACAGAATGAAGGAGATGTTTCATTTCCAAATTCAAAAAAACCAGAAGCACTTATGTGTAGAATATTTCAAATGGCGACTAATGAAAACGATAGTGTTCTTGATAGTTTCCTTGGCAGTGGGACTACAGCAGCAGTTGCACATAAAATGAAACGTAAATGGATAGGGATAGAATTAGGAGAACATGCAACTACACATTGTTTACCAAGATTAAAGAATATTGTTAAAGGCTCAGACCCAAGTGGTATTACTTCACTCGTAAATTGGAAAGGTGGTGGTGGTTTTAAATTCTACACACTTGCACCGTCTTTAATTCAAAAAGATAAATATGGTAACGATGTTATAAACCCTGCCTACAATGCCAATATGCTGGCAGCAGCAATGGCAAAGCAAGAAGGTTTCCTATACTCACCCCACGAAAGTATTTATTGGAAACAAGGCAACAGCACCGAAAAGGATTACATTTTTACCACTACACAATTTATCACAGTAGAAATGCTCGATAGATTAGCAGAAGAAATGCAACCCAACGAAAGTTTATTAATATGCTGCAAGGGTTTTAAAGCCGAATGTAAATCAAGGCACTCCAACATTACAATCAAAAAAATTCCTCAAATGCTTTATGGTCGCTGTGAGTTTGGCAAAGACGATTATTCGCTTAACATTATTAATCTTCCTCACGATGATTCTGAAAATGATGTAATTGACGAAGATGCGATTAACATAGAAATAGCCACCACAAAAAAAGTAAGTTCCAAAAAATTAATGGATAATGATACCCAAACAACTTTATTTTAATCTTTATAATTTTTAAATCAAATAAATCTTAGTTCAGTCAATATGAACCAAATAGCAGAAAATATTAAACAGCGATTATCTCTTCGTAAACCATTAAAAGAGGCATTGGATATTCTTGTTAACCTCGCAGATGAGTTTGAATTAAAAAAAGAAGTTGACCTGAAATCAGAATTGGTTAAAGTGCAGGCACTTTACCCAACTTGCACCGATTTTGAAAGAGAGTTTGTTTCTATCTGTTTCAGCATTGCAACAGGAGTAGGCAAAACTCGATTAATGGGAGCTTGCATTACATGGTTGTATTTAGAAAAAGGAATCAAAAACTTTTTTGTATTAGCACCAAATCTAACAATCTACAATAAACTTATAGAAGACTTTGGCAATAGCAGCAACCCTAAATATGTATTCAATGGTATTGCCGATTTTGTTCATAATAAACCAATAATAATAACAGGCGACAACTATAGTCAGGTAAGACCCTCCGATTCTAAACGCCAAACGGCATTTAATTTGAATAATCAAGAAATTAGAATAAATGTTTTCAATGTTTCAAAATTTGCACGAGAAACAAAGCCTGTAAAAGAAGGTGGTAAAAATATGACACCTCGCATAAAGCGACTT
>MENC01000065.1 GCA_001768155.1 Bacteroidetes bacterium GWA2_30_7 | reverse complement strand
GGTTACTGAGCGTAGCCGAAGTATTAGGTCGGGGAAAAAGAATATGAAAAAAAGGGCTTTAGCCATGAATTTTATTAATAAAAAGAGGTTATTGTGATGACAAACAAAAATTATGAACAAAAGGCATGGCTAAAGCCAAGAATGCTTTCTATTTCATCAATCCCCGATCTAAAGGTCAGGGTTAATAATTTTTATTATTAATTTGGAAAGATGTCTAGTAAATAAAAGGCAATTGGCAATTAGCAAAAAGTAAAAAGAAAGTGAATGAATAAACTATTTCAACTCTTCAACCTATCAACCTTTCAACTCTTCAACTAATCAACACTTTATAACTTCACAACGTTCTTTTTCTCTTTATTGCAGCCTATTCCAATATATAAGCCGGTTCTCCAATTAAGATTTCTGGTTTTTTGAGGAAAAATCATACCCGAAACATTATCATTAACAAGAAACATTCTGTAAGGACCAAATTTTAAAGCAAACCCCAGACCAACATCATAATATTTATCGTTCTGAAATGAATATGAGCCAGAAAGAGAAAACCATTTAATAGGCACATAATTGGCTGAAAGTGTAAAAGATGTATGAAATAATTTAGGATAACGTTCGATACGTGCTAATGCACCAAAACCAAGTTTTTCGTTTAATTGGTAAGAACCACCAAGATATAATTTTGGTGTAAGATAACTTGAATAATATTTATTTGAGCCTGTAATTTTAAAAATATTCTCTAAAGAGTCAAGTAATAATTGAGGAACATCTGTACTATCGTTTGGATTAATCATTGGAGTTACATCCATTCCCTTATAATAAAATTCACCATTATCAGTTGCATTAAAAGTATGGTCTTTCCATCTTATAAAGCCTAAATCTATTAAACTTGCCGAAAAAGTAATTTTATCGGTATATTTATATATTGCTCCTAAGTCTAAGCCAAGTCCAGGATTTTTAAAGTTTAATAAGTATTTTTTTCCATCAAAATCTTCTGTAATAACTGTATCAATTTCGCCGGTAGTATCGTTATACTGGAAATTTACGCTGGGTAATGAACCACTTATTTTTGTATCAGTTTTTGCATTAAATCCGAAAAAAACATTATCAGTAATTAGTTGATTTCCTTTTCCATAAGTTTTAATATTCATCATGCCGAATAAAATTTTCACTTTCGCACCGAATGTAAGTTTATCGGTTTTTTCCCAAGATGTTCCAAGTGCCAATTCTCTGTAATGAACAGCATTTAAGCCTATTGTCATCTCCATACTACGACCTATATTCGCTGGATGCCCATTACCGTACCAGGGAAGTTGAAGAAGGTCTCTCGAAAAATTAAATTTAAAATCAAATTTTTCGGTTAACCCTATTGTAAAATAAAACTTTTTGAGTTTATAACCTAACGACAATATATTTAAGTGAGTTTCAAAATTAATATAGTTGTTTTTACTCAATTTGTTGATTAATTTTGGAATATCAACTACCAACGAATCTGAATATTTTCCTTCGCCTTTATGAATAATAGTATTATAATTGAAATTTGTAATATTAATATTTAAATAAAAAGGCAGAAATACTTGTCCTAAAACTGGAGTAGCATTAACAGGTAATCCACCTATCGTAAATTTACAATTATCCTGAATTGCAGGATTTAATAAATGACTTTGTGGATTTTTCTGCATAAAATACATTGTATTACTTTGTTGCGTAAAAGCTACTGTTGAAGTAATCAATAAAATTAATATAAATATCTTTTTCATGTGTTTATTATTTGTTTTTTTATTTGCCAGATGCAGCTCGCCAAATTTAATCATGCTATTGTGTGAGTCTCTACTCATGGCTCGGTTCATTTTAAAATCTGCTTTGTTTAAAAAATTGTATCTGATTGAGCTTGGTTTATAGTGAATTGTGCCTGTATAGCTAATTGTACTTCTACACCATAATTAGAATATATTCTTACAGCTTCTTGTGCATTGTTTGTTGTACTTGCATATCCTCTGAATAACGCATACTTTACATTTTCTAATTTTTTGATTCTGTTTTTGGGAAATAACACATCAGTAGTTTGAAGTGTTGATTGAATAACTTTTCCTTCGCTATTAATAACTCCTGAACTTATAAACTGTGTATCACGTTCAAACAGAGAGTCAACTACATTATATAACGAATCGGTAAAGTAAGCCTGAACTCCAATATCTGTCGGAAAACCATTAGTAATATTTGTTCTGAACATTACCCAGTCTATTGGATTTAAATCTTTAAAAAATTTTGAAACATCAAATTCTGTAGTATCTTGAAGTACAAAATATTTAGCGCTTCCATAAAGCGGTAATTCAACTTCAATATCAACATCTAATTTACTTGAGTCTAAAACAAAATTGGTTTGTAAACTTGGGGTTGCATTTGGATTTGTTTGTGCATCAACCGAATAAAGTATATAATGTGGTAAGTTTGACATTACACTTTTTATATTGCAATTACTTTTATTCAAAAACATTTCGGTTAATAGCGATTGACCAATTTGATTAAAGCTTGGTCCTTGAATGGTTATTGGATTATAAAAAGAAGGTAAAATCAATGGAGTTGGTTGATAAATATTAGAATAACCACTTAAATTAGTAATATTTGCCTTAATTTCCATTCCATAAGAATTATTAATATAAATATTCATTTTTGGGTCTTCTACAGAAGCATTTCCTTGAAAAGCATTTGCATATACTTCTAAAACAATAGAATCAAGCGGAATATTTATATTCTTTTGTCCAAAATATCCATAAGCTGAGGAGAATTTAATACTTGAGAAATCGAAATTAATAGATAAATTATCTGAAGCCTGAACTGGTGAACTTGAATCGTCTAACCAAAGTTCAACAGTATAAGATAATTGGTTATAATTTGACGGACCCGAGGTTAAATCAATATGATATGAGCTTAAATCATAATCCTTAATTGAATTAAAATTACCTGAAGCTGAACTTATCGGAACATTAACTGTAAATATCTGTCCGTTAAGCTTTATTGTTGGAAATGTAAACTTTATAGTTCCGGTATGCTTATATGTAGATGAAATTGTAACAGCTAAACTACAAGTCTTTAAAATAATACTGTCAATTCTTTCATCTCCAATAACATCAAATGTTTTGACCATCTCTTTTTTTGCATAAAGCTGGTTGCCAACAATGCTTAAATCTGGAACAGGAATATTTTCAGAATAGCTTTGATTTGAAATATTTATAAGATTTTCGGCAGTAATTGAAGCTACTTTACTTTCGTACATAACATATAAAAAACCTGTACCATCTTCAACCAATAATTCGGTGCTATCATAATCTTGAAGCAAATCTCTTAAATTAAGAGTTGCGAAAGCCACAGGTACAGCTATGTTGGGTCGCCACTCTACATTATTAGTAGTTAATTTATCGTATTTAAAGTTATCTTTTACACAGGCATTATAACCGAGCATTATTATTAATAAAATTAATATAAATCCTGTTATGTTTTTTAATCGAATATTTTTCATTTGTTTATAGTTTAGTTATAGAAGATTGTTTGATGTGTATATTTATGTGTTCAAGTGATTTCAATGAATATTTATTAAGTTCTAAATTTTTTATTTTACTTCATAATTATATAAATAATTTAAATCGCTTCCAACTATCAGGTTAAATTTGTCGGTAGATTTTCCAATGTAACCAATACTAAATAGAGTTTTACCTCTGAGAGGAAACCCTTCGTAAATTTTCCCATCGCTATTGAATAAAAATATTTCATTTGTTTTGCTTGAGCAAACTCCAATTTTTCTGTCATTTTGTGCAAAGTAATAATATACTGGTTTTAATGTAATTTTTTCGTCAAATTCATGACTGAATATTTCATTTTTATTAGTTCGATATGTAATTAAATTATTTTCATCAAGAAATATAAAATCATTAACATCATCAGCATTAACATCTTGTAGGTCGAAAAAATGATTTCTTGAAAACTCTGAAATTTTTAAAGCTTCAACTTTACCATCAAAATCAATGTACATTATAGTTCCTATTGTATCAGTAGAAACTAGACGAGCTTTTTTGTTTTTGGTTGCGTTATCAAGTGAAAAACTATTATTTGGTGATGCGGCAAATTGTTTTTTTAACTTTACTCTTGGTAGCCCTTTACGGTCGAGAATATATATTTTTAAACTATCATTAAATACAATGTAATCCTTGCTTTCGATTCTGAAATGTTGTATTTGTTTTCTAACATAAGTTTCTGTTTTTTCAAAATCCCATCCCGTAACAATATCACCATTTGTAGAAAATGCTCTTATTTTTCGGTCTTCTGACGGTATAAAAATTCGATAATCACGGTTATTTTCATAATCAAATACTGCAAGTGGAGCAGTAGCTTTTGAGGGTAGTTTTACAGGAAATCTGTCAACAAAATTTCCATTTCTATCAATAATATATAATTTTGATTTTGTATTAAACAAATATTGAAGTTTTTTGTTTTTAAAACAGTCTATTTGCGAAATATCTCCCATAATTGCCTCGTCTAAAGGCTTTTTCCAGAGAATCTTTCCGAGACTATTAACCAAATACAAAGTATTATTATTGTCTTGTAAAATAATTTCTTTTTCGTCTGTCAAATGATTAATTACTAATTTTGGTTTAAAAGAAGTAAATGTATCAAGATGGCTTTCCCACACTGTATGTGGTGGTTCGTTGTATTCGGGATTAAAATTGATAAACAAATTATTATAAAATAAATTATTATTATAACTTATTTGAAAAGCGATTGATTGTATTTTCTGAAAAGGTTCAGGAAATTTATTGAAAGATGAAGCAATTTCGGGGTTCATAAACTGCGAAAGTAATAAAGAAGAACCTGAAAAATTAGCATAAAAATAAAAGTTGGTTTTAGAAGTCAAGTTTTCGCTGAAAGTGTTAAAATACAAATCCTTATCAAGGGTTTTTTGTAATATATTTGAATGAATTATTTTTGAAAGTATCCTTTCTGATGCAGCAAAAACCATATAATTATCAATAAAAGTAAGATACCCTGAACTTATGCCACTAAAAATTTTTCCAAATAATTTTTCTGGAATATTATCAGATGGAAGCTTATATATAGGATAATCTAATTCGCTATCAATATCACAGTTAGAGATATATGACGAATATTCTTTTTTTTCGATTTTTGCCACTTTCTTAATAATTTCTTGTAGGCTTTCTTCTGCAGAACTTTTTCCTATAACTTTAAACACAACATAAGCATCTTGTCTGATATTCAAGCTGTTTATGTCGGAATAAACTAAAGCAATTTCTTTATCGATATTTGATAAAAAATATTTTTCTATGTCGATAGAATATTTATTGTTAAGGTTATAAATTTCAGATTTATGTTTAGAAAGTTTACCATTTTTATCTAAATATTTGAGAAGATTTTCGTAAAATAAATTTACATCACTTAACGAAAGTGTAATAAAAAAAGAAGTATTTGCAGGCAAAATATCAGAAACAGTGAAGCTTTCGGGTGATTGATTGTCAAGTGCATTCAGCAAATTGTCAGATATTTTATCTGAAAACGAAAAGCCATTCATACTTATTGAGCTTGTATTAACATTCAAATCAAATTCTGTCCAGTTTGAGTAATTTGAAAACTCAGAAACATCATACGAATATTTATCATTTACAAGTGTCGATAGTAATTTTGGAAAAGATTTATAGTTAATATAAATATTTCCTTGAACATTTTTTCCGGCAGTTGAGGCTACTTTGGTGTAATATTTATCTGATTTCAGAGATTCTTTAGAGTTTATTTGGCGAATTGCATCTTCAACAAGAATAGATGAAAAACTAAAAACAAACATTCCCTCATGAAAAGCACAAGAAAAATTATAGGGTATATCGCCTTCATTAAACTTAATATCAATGATTTCAACTTTGTCGTAATTTCGTTTTGAAATCATACTATTATGTTTAATTTTTTCAGTTATGTATTGCATTAAATAATCTTCAGACGAACTATTTGGAATATTCATTATAAACAAAAAATCGAATTTTGAAGCTCCGGTAGAGTGTATCGAAATAGTTACAGGTCTGTTAGTGAAGAATTTGCTTAAAGTTGCATCTTTTTTTATTATAGAGTCGAGATAGTTTAAATTGTGTTGAATTGACGAAAACAATGGAATTGTTTGAACTTCGCTCCATAATAAGTTTTTATGTGATAAATCATTTGAAAATTTCAGATAATCATGTACTTCAAAAATTAAGGCTGCATTAACAGGTACAGCATCAATAATGTTTGAGTTATATGGTTTTTCTTTTTTCAGATATAAATAAACAGCAATTGAAGAAACTACTAAAACAATAGCTATTACTGAGATTATTACAATTTTTTTAAGCATATTACGAAATACAAATATTCACCCTATTTTATTAAAAATTATAAACTTCGATAAATATTAGAAGCTGTAAAGTTAAAATAAGAAAATTTAAAATTTTACTCTTTATAAAAAAAATACGCGAATGACAAACTAGTGCATATAAGAAAACTCATTTTTTTAAAAATTTACGACTTTAGATGTAAGAAGTACAATTGCTTTAACTACCGTTCCCAAATCGTAAATTGTACTTTGTAAATCGTAAATCGTACATCGTACATTTATATTTTTATCAAGTTTTTTTATTAACACTAAATAGCTTTACATACTTCGATTATACTTAGTACAAGTTCGTAAACCTATTAAGAAAGAGTATAAATAACCACAAACTTCCTCTTATTTATTTACAACAATTCTAAACTACATGCTTCATTCCTTATTGTACATGAGTTTCTTAATCGACTATAATTTTAGTTTAAAAATTCCTTAACTTTTTTTAAACCTTTTTAACTTTTTTGCGTTTAAATGAAAGTATGCAAAAGTTAACATTTTTTTACAAAATATTAATCAAAACTATAACCTTATGAAAAACAGCAAATTATGTAAAAGCAGAGGTGTAATTGCTTCATTGTTACGTTATTTTTCTTTACTTATTTTAGTAAACATTATTTTGTTCAAAACCAGTTATGCACAAACTGTAATAGTAAACTACGATTTCAACATTGTTTCAGCCTACCCTGTTGATGCATCTAACACAGCACCAAACATCAATTGTAAAATAAATTGCACAGAACCCTTCCTAACATTTACAGGTATTAATTCAGGAGTACAGGCGTTTGCTAATAATCCTACAGGAGGACAAGCTTTAGCTATGCAAAATTCTAGTGGCATTAATACCAGATATTGGACTGTTTCGGTTAGTGGAAGCGATTTACAAAATTATAAATCTTATAAACTTTATTTACAAGCAAGAAGAAGTTCAACAGGTGCTCAAAAACTGACATTATACTATAGTACAGATGGTATCAATTATTCAAGCCTCAGTTTTATTAGCTTTGCTGGTTTTGACCAGTTTTATGAGTGTATTTTTGATTTGACAAATATCGAAAATCTTGATTTAGTAAATACGGTTTATTTTAAACTTGCTGCTAGTGAAGCAACCTCCACAACTGGTACTTTAAGAATCGACAATTTACAATTATCTGCCTTAAAAGTTGTAAACGGAAATACTGGAAGCTATAACTGGCAACTTACTGGAAATGCCAATAGCGATGAAAACACAAATTTTATAGGCACAACCGATAATCACGATTTTGTAATAAAAACCAATAATACCGAACAAGTAAGAGTAAAAACAACAGGATTATTACTTGCCAAAGAAATTACTCTTGGGAATAAACTAAACTTTAATGGAACAACAGGACAGATTACATCAGCAGATGGAATTATTGATTTTGGTAGCTCAAATATTACATCAACAGGAAACATTACAGCAAATAATGTTACCACAATTGGCACATTAACTACACAAAATTTTCATGCCGGAAATACGATAATGGATAGTATTCAAATACTTGACAATATCAAAATCGGTACTGGGACTCTTATATTAAAATCAAACGAAAATTCAATTTATGCAAATAATGGAAATTTAAAATTACAATGTGGGCTTTCATCTTATAATATAATATTAAATGCAGGGCTTAATAGTGGCAACACAGGAATTGGAACAACAAGTCCGCAAAAAAAACTACACGTAAAAACATCTGAATTACAAGAAAACCCCGGCGAATTTGGCGGCACAATTCGAATAGAACACGAAATAACAGGTGTAACAAGTTCGGTATGG
>MENC01000064.1:8326-9867 GCA_001768155.1 Bacteroidetes bacterium GWA2_30_7 | reverse complement strand
GTTTATATACAATATTATGATAAGCTATAATTTAGCAATAGTTGACGACCATAAGCTATTCCGCACAGGATTAATTACATTACTCGAAGGAAATAAACTAATTAAAAATATTTATGAAGCTTCTAACGGCGAAAATTTCCTAACGTTATTAAATGAAAAAGATATTGATATTGCACTTATGGATATTGATATGCCCGGAATGAACGGAATTGAAACAACTCAAAAAGCATTAATGATAAAACCTGAATTAAAAATCATCTCATTATCAATGTATAAAGACGATGAATACTACTATAAAATGATTAATGCCGGTGCAAAAGGTTTTTTAGTGAAAGATACTGATATTGAAGATTTGCTTAATGCAATAAAAACAGTAGGAAATGGCGAAAATTATTTTTCATCCGACAAACTTTATAATCTTATAAAACACTCAAAATCAGCCTTGCATGAAAACGATGCATTAACCGAAAGAGAAATGGAAGTTTTAAATTTAATTTGCAAGGGTTTATCTAATCAGAAAATAGCTGAAAAACTTATAGTTAGCAAAAGAACCATAGATAAACACCGAGAAAATATTTTGTCAAAAACCGGATGTAACAATACTGCAAGCCTGATAATGTATGCGAATAAGAATAGGTTGATTTAGAACTATTTATTCGCCAACTTCTCCCTCGTTTTCAGCATACACAAGCAAGGTCCATTCAACTCTCCTTTCAAATCTTTTTTTACCGGTAAACCATCTTTTTCCCAATCCAAAATTCCACCAATTAGGTTTGCGACATTTTTTATTCCATTATTAACAAGCTGCATAACAATCAATTTGCTATTTATGCCGAATGCATCGGCAATTATTAAAGCTTTGTCATCTGGAACTAAATTGAGATTTTTTTCAAGTTCAGTTTTTGGAATATTTAGAGCATTTTCAACATCAAAAACTTTGTAATTAATATCGTAAAATTCACGAATATCAATTATAATTGCCCCTTGTTTAATACATAGAATTGCTTCATTTCCAGAAATGTGCTTAATTCCATTAATTTCAAATCCAATATTTTCAAAAACGTTAATCATTATAATTCTGCCTGATAATCAAAAAATAATTGTAAACTTTTATGCTTTAAGTCGTTGAAATGGAAATTTATATTTTTAAATAAATAATCTTCAATTTCATTTTCGGACAAGCATAAGTATTTATTTTTAAAAAAATTTATAGCAAGCGGAATATTTTCAATTCCATATTTGAATGCTTCATTTATCTTTTTAAGAGTTTGTGATTCAATATTTTTATTCGAAACCCAAACTGCAAAAGTAAAAGGCAGTTTTGTGAAATTATACCATTCAAGTGCAAGGTCGTAGCCAAATTTAAAATCTTTATCAATGTCAAAAACCCTGTCGCCAATTACTACTCCACCAATTTCATTTTTAATTTTTCCAATATAACCAGGTTCAGCTTTAATCCATTCGGGATTTATTTTCCAGTAATTTTTTGCTAAAATTCGAGCTAAATTTATAGATGTTAACGACTGATAATCAAGATAAAT